>JAEZDC010000063.1 GCA_023429825.1 Bacteroidota bacterium
ATATTACACCAAGTATCGGGATGAGTGAATATTTTTTGATGATGGTTAAAAGAGTTAATATTCCCGCGATAACAACAAAGATCGCAAACAGCATTTCCTGGTGGTCTTCATTTCCAAAATGACTAAAGGCTTCTACAACTCTTCCATGAAATGCATAAATGAATAATCCATATATCACTGGAACGATGAACCTTCCGTTGATATAAGGCAGGCTGAATTTGCCTGGTTCTTTTTTGATCCTTGGCAATAGCAATACTCCTCCTGAAACCAAGACGAATGCGAATAATGTACCGATGCTGGTTAGATCAGTTACCAAAATGTCTTGCAGGAACAATGCGGGAATGGCAACTAAAAAACCTGTTACAATAGTTGCAAAGGATGGTGTATGAAATTTTGGATGGATCTTTTGAAATTGTCTTGGTAGCAACCCATCCCGGCTCATACTCATCCATATCCTGGGTTGCCCTAACTGAAATACTAGTAATACACTTGTTGTAGCCACAACTGCACTGATGGAAACGATTGTCTCAATCCATGCTGCTCTTTTTTCAAAGACAAATGCAAGCGGGTCATTTACATCTTTGAAATTGGAATAATTCTCAATACCTGTTAATACCAGTGCGATCAAAATATATAGTACCGTACAGATGATCAATGAATTGATCATTGCTTTCGGCATATCCCTTTGAGGATTTTTACATTCTTCCGCTGTGGTAGAAATAGCATCAAACCCGATATAAGCATAGAAAACTGCAGACACCCCTTTCAATACGCCTTCAAAACGGTTGGGAAGAAACGGCGTCCAGTTGTTCGTATCAACGAAAAATACTCCGGCGATTATTACAAAAATGATGACGGCGATCTTGAAGATCACCATATAGTTGGCTGATTGCTTACTTTCTTTTATTCCTATATAAGCGATCCATGTAATAAGCACCACGATAATAAAGGCAGGAACGTTGAAGAATATATGATAACCTCCCATAACAGGCGCATCATTCCAGGCTTGTATCGCAAACTGGTAGCTCTTTGTAGTCTCAGCATCTAATACAGCACCGGAAGCAAAAGCTTTGGTAGCCTCGTCAAACGCACCTTGCGCTGTTGTTGGATCTATCAACATCCATTCGGGTAAATGAATATTGAATACGTTCTCAAGCAGGTTGTTGAAGTATCCGCTCCATGAAATGGCTACTACAATATTTCCTATGGCATATTCAAGAATCAGTGCCCAGCCGATGATCCATGCGATCAGTTCTCCAAACGTCACATATGAATAAGTATAAGCACTTCCAGCTACAGGCACACGACTTGCAAACTCAGCATAGCACAAAGCACAAAAGCCGCAGGTGATCGCCACAATTATAAATAGCAGGGAAATACCAGGTCCTCCGTTGTATGCGGCTTTACCGATGGTTGAAAAGATGCCTGCACCAATTACTGCAGCAATTCCAAGAAAGGTTAGATCACGAACGCCCAGTACTTTTTTTAAACCTGAAGAATGGTCACTCTGGCCAGCTTCGTATTCTTTCTTGATCGTGTCAATAGACTTCCTTCTGAAAAGGGAATTAGACATTGCAGTTGGTTTTGATTATTAGTGAAGTACGAATTAAAGCTAAATAGATCAATTATCAAAGCTACTAATGATCTCTTTGAATGAGGAAGTCTGCTAAATCTGACAATGGTTTTTTACGAGAGGAGATCACTGCTATATCTTCAAGATGCTTAAGTGCTGTTGCCAGGTATCTTTCTTTAAGCTGATTAGCCCATTCATCAACATTACAGCTTTTGAAGATCTTTAGTACCCTGCTCACTTTATCATCGCTATTATTATTCAAAAGATTTTGCAACTCTTCCCGCTGCTCATCTGAACACACCTCCAATGTATGAAGTAATAAAAAGGTCTTTTTGTTTTGTCTTATATCTCCACCCTGTTCCTTTCCAAACTTATCGGCATCACCAAATGCATCTAAATAATCATCCTGTATTTGAAAAGCAATGCCAAGGTTCTTTCCAAATTCATAAATGTGACGACAATTGCCTTCACTTGCGCCCCCGATGATTGCACCGGTTTCTAAACTTGCGGCGAGAAGCACTGAAGTTTTGAGGGTGATCATATTGATATAATCATTCAGCGCTATGTTTTGCTGCTTTTCAAAATCCATATCAAGCTGCTGCCCTTCACAAACTTCTTTACCAGTTCTATTGAATAAATTCATGATTCTCTTTTTGTAGGTAGCGGTGATCTTATTCACATTCTCATATGCCTGTATCATCATCACATCCCCCGCAAGCAAGGCCGTGTTGTTGCCATACTTCTTATGTAAAGTTTCCATTCCTCGGCGCAACGGTGCCGCATCCATAATATCATCATGTATCAATGTGAAGTTGTGAAAAAGCTCTATAGCTATTGCCATATGATAGGCGTCGGGATGGATATCATCAAACAATTCGTTACCCATTAAACACATAACCGGGCGAACACGCTTACCTCCCAGGCTTAAGAAATATTCTGCAGGTCCATATAGCGAAGATGGAGATGAAGGAAAATGATCGGTCTCGAATCTTTCTGCAAATAGCTGGGCTAATTCTCTAAATGAATACATCGAAAGTCAGTTGGTTGTAAGCGAATTTATTTCTTTCTTTTCTTTCGCTGCTTAGGTTTTTCTTCTAAAGTAATATTCTCGCTCTCTTCTTTGTCTCCATTCAACACCCACTGATAATCCATCTGGCGTTTTTCAAGATTTGCAGCTATCACCCTGATCCAAACACGATCACCCATTCTGAATTTTCTACCACTACGCCTGCCAACGAGGCTGTAATCGCCTTCTACCAATCTGAAATCATCATAATCGCTGAGGCTTGTTACAGATACCATTCCTTCACATTTGTGTTCAACCGTCTCAACAAAAAAACCGAAGCCAGCTACCCCGCTGATCACTCCTTCAAATACTTCTCCTATATAATCACGCATAAATTCTACCTGCTTGTATTTGTTTGATGCACGTTCAGCTTCCATCGCGGCTCTTTCCCTTTCGCTGCAGTGTTTACATTTTTCTTCCATCTTCTTGTCGATAATGATCTGGTTGTTCAAGATGGACTCTAATACACGATGCACTAAGACATCAGGGTAACGACGAATAGGTGAAGTAAAATGGCAGTAATGCTCGAAAGCCAAGCCATAGTGGCCGATGTTATCAGAAGTGTATACTGCTTTTGCCATTGTACGGATACCGAGTTGTTCCAGGACATGCTGCTCTGGCTTCCCCTGCACATCTGCTAACATTTGATTGAAGCTTTTAGCAATGTTTTCGGGAGAGTCTGTATGAAACTTATGCCCGAACTTTCTTGCAAATTCAACGAAGGGCTGTAGTTTTTCTTCGTCGGGCACATCGTGGATGCGATATGGAAACGGGATAGGCTTTTTATTAACTTGTACCTTGCTTACACTTTCTGCAACAGTTCTATTCGCAAGCAACATGAATTCCTCGATAAGTTGATGTGATTCTTTGCTCTCTTTCACTACAATACCGATCGGCTTGCCTTTTTCATCCAGCCTGAACCGAACTTCCTGTGATGAAAAGTTGATCGCACCTTTGGAGAATCTCTTCTTCCGAAGTTTTTGTGCAATGTCGTTCAGTAAGCGGATCTCATCGCTGTATTCCCCCTCGCCGGTTTCAATTATCTGTTGTACATCCTCGTAAGTAAAGCGATGATCAGAATGTATCACGGTTTTTCCTAACCAGTGCTGCTTCACCTCTCCTTTAGTATTCATTTGAAATACTGCTGAAAAAGTAAACTTGTCTTCGTGAGGCCTCAATGAACATAATTCATTGGATATTCTTTCAGGTAGCATCGGGTTAACCCTATCCGGCAAATAAACAGAAGTAGCTCTTTTATATGCTTCATCATCGAGCTGTGTATTTGGCTCTACATAATAACCAACATCAGCTATATGTACACCGATCTCGTAAATACCGGCTTTAAGCAGGCGAATAGAAATAGCATCATCAAAATCCTTAGCATCCACAGGATCTATTGTGAACGTAAGAATATCCCTCATATCCTTACGCTTTTTGATCTCAGCCGCACTTAATACTTCGGGTAAGCGGTGTGCTTCTTCGATCACCTCATCCGGAAATTCAAGCGGGAAGCCATTCTCTGCAATGATCTCTTTCATTGCTGCGTCATTTGCATCTTCAGCACTCATGATACTCACAACTTCACCCACAGGTTTCTTATCATCCTTTCCCCATTTAGTTAACCGCACGATCACCCTGTCCTTATCTTTTGCTTCCTTCAAACTCTCTTTGGGGATATAAAAATCCGGCATTGGTTTATCGCTGTCTGCAACAAAAAATGCAAAATTCTCGCTCACCTGTACTTTACCTACAAACTCCGTTTGTTTCCTTGCAGTGACATCTGTTATCTTTCCTTCCCGGCGAAAAGTTTTCTGACTTTCTTTTACCACCTTAACCTTTACTTCATCACCGTGCATCGCTGTATTGAAGTGATGCGGACGAACAAGGATATCGCCTTTTTCCCCACCTATTACAACATACCCAATTCCTGAACGGGTGATATCTAAAGTGCCTGTATACACACCCGGCTCTTTACTGTGATGCCTGTTCTTTGTTTTCTTCTTTGCCATTGGTTGGCGGTTTAAAGTTTTTGATAAAGGAAATTACCAGTTCATTAAACTGATTACCTTCTCCAAATAAAAATTTGTGCCGAATCGGCAGTATGTATAAAGGTAGCTGTTCTAACTGCTCATTGAACTTGATGAAGCGTACTGCATCTTTCTCTGTAGTGAGTACAAATTTTGAAGCTGCATCTATATTATTGAACTTCTCTTTGATGTCCCTCAGATCATCAATGGTGAAGATGTGATGATCGCTGTAATCCTGCTGGTAATAAGTGTAGGCATTATTAAAAAGATATTCCTTCAGAGGTTTTGGATTGGCTATGCCGCAAACCAGCAGCACTTCATCTTCTGTGGTTATTTTCCTTTCCTGGCGTGTTATAATATGATACGGCACTCCGTATTCGATAGTAGTAAAAAACACCTTTTGGTGCGGCAAAGGTTCAACACTTCGCAGAAGCTTTCTTTTATATGCTTCAGAAAGATCGTCAGGGCACTTTGTAACAATGATCACATTTGCTCTTTTATAAGAAGCTCTCTCATCCCTCAGATCACCGGTTGGTAAGAACAGGTCATCTTTAAACATATTGGCATATTCAGTAAGCAAGATGTTGAAGCCTGCTTTTACTGATCTATGCTGGAATGCGTCATCCAATATGATCCCCTGCAGACCAGGAACATCATGTAGTAACTGCGGAATGCCGACCATTCTTTCCTCACTCACTGCTACCGGAACATCAGGAAACTTCAGATGAAATTGCATTGGTTCGTCGCCGATCTCTATCGCTGTAGATGCAGCGCTTGCTAATACATAGCCTTTGGTTTTTCGCTTATATCCGCGGCTAAGTGTAGCGATCTTATAATGCGGTTTCAAAATTCTAACCAGGTATTCTGTCATTGGAGATTTTCCTGTACCACCTACGGCCAAATTTCCCACGCATATCAAAGGCAATCCAAACTCTGATGACTTAAGCCAGCCTTTATCGAACATCCAATTTCTCAGCTTTACTATCAGGCCATACAATAAAGCAAAAGGGAAAAGAAAAACGCGGAAAGATTTCAGAAAAAAAACTTCAAAATTCATCAGCTAAAACATTTTCTCTATCACTCAAACTCATAAACCCGATCCGGTGTGATGCAGAATGATAAAGGTACATCAAATTCATTGGCATCATCTATTTTGCTCACCGGCTCAAAGTAACTAAAGCCGATCTTCAATACATCTTTGCGGCACGTTGGAAGAAAGCGGTCGTAGAAACCCTTTCCAAACCCTACCCTGTAGCCATTCGTATCACAGATAAGCATAGGCACAAATACAATGTCAATAGAAGTAGCATCGATATCTTCCCCATTTACCGGCTCTTCAATACCATAACTTGTTGTTACGAATTCTGTATGTTCATCTACCAACTTAGGGTGCAGTTGCAAGTTTTTAAGATCTGTTACAGGGTATGCGATCTGTAAACCAGGCAATCGGAATTGAAGAAAATGGGTGAACAGATCAGTATCCGGCTCTGCATGAGATTCCATTGCATGGTATGTAAGTAAAAGTTGAGCAAAACCAATATCCAGCTTTTGAAATTGTATCAGCAGAAGGTCATCCAACTTCATTCTTTCTTTGGCAGAAAGCGATGTTCGTTTCTCTTTATATAATTTTCGCAGTTCCTGCTTGGTCATGTTTGTTGATCTTTACCTTCTGTATTCTTAAAGAAAGAAAACACCGTGGTTCCGTAATTTCTTTGGAAACTGAATCCTTCAAATTTTTCATAAGCATTACGTGGAGTATGTTCTAAAACAAATACACCGTTGGATGCAATTATTTTTTTGGAAACGATGATCTTAGGCAATTCATCTATTGCGCCTAATGCGTAAGGGGGACCGGCAAAAATAAAATCAAATTGTTCGTTACAGCTTTGCAGGTAGTTGAATACTTCCATCTTCAGCACTTTGCAATTAGTAATGCCAAGCATCTCCACATTCTTTTTGATGAAAGCATGCATTGCGTTGTCTTTTTCAATAATGGTAAGTTCAGCCGCACCTCTCGAAGCAAGCTCATAGCTGATGCTACCAGTGCCACCGAAGAGATCGAGTGTTTTAATATTTTCGAAATCGATCCTGTTCTGTAAAATATTGAAGAGGCCTTCTTTGGCTATATCAGTCGTTGGACGTGTATGAGGCATGTTTGCAGGTGGACTGATCCTTCTTCCTCCAAATTTTCCTGAAATAATTCTCATACACCTAAACTGAAATAAGGGGTGAAATAATGAGCCGGGTATGATTGAATATCTGCTGTATTGAGAATATCTTCCCTCATTTCATCCAATACAAGCCCGGGAAAATATTTTGCAATATGGGTGTATGTTTCGCTAGCTAATTCAATCATGCCACACAATCGTAAATCTGTTAATTCCGTAGCCAAATTCAAGTGCCTGCATACATTCAGTAAATGATATAAAGGGTCAGCCGGGCCTTTGTATGTAAATTTTTGTACTAATTGCAACTGGCTTTTACTCATCGCTATTAATATCATCTCTTCTTTATAAAAACTCAGATGAAGGAGATGTGGAGAGAACGTTTCAATAGCTGCAGTACGTTCGGCTAATTCCGTATACAAATGTTTTTCACTTATTGAAATAAAATTCCGGTTAAGAACATCCTTCCAGAATTGGCTTACCCGAAATATATTGATGAGATCCCCTTCAAATTGCTCATGACAAGCTATTGAATGAAGTTGGGCCCCGTATACCATATCAAGTAATTCGCCCCTATGTTTAATGTCAAATTTATTAGCCGGGATAATCACAGACTCTGAAAGGTTATAAAATAATTTGACGTTTTTAAGGCCTTTATCCAACAGTTCAGACTGTGTCCTGATCTCATAAAAGGCTTCTTCAAAATCTTTTTCATTCTTAATATCCAAATCATATAATTCAAAAGCCTCTACCCGTGCATTGTTTCTTAAAACACAGGCAATATGTTTGGTACTTACCTCTACGATAAGCTCGCCATTATTATTCTCCGGATCAAGTAAAGAATACGAACTGATTGTTTTTTCTATCATATGCCTTGTTGGTGCAATGTTACAAAAAATACAGGCGGATAACAGCCAGTGCTTTAGTTTTGCCGCCTTCATGAGTGGCGTACAGGGAAATACTGATCTGAGAGTTGATATCAGCAATAAACAAATAATGAGCATTGCTTTGCCTATTGCTGCTGCGATGATCATTCCCAATGTAAATTTCATCACCAATAATATTTTTCTTGGAACGCTTGGACAGAGAGAATTAGCTGTTGCCGGAATTACGGGGGTTTACTACCTGATCTTTGCTTTAGTAGGCCTGGGATTGAATAATGGCTTGCAGGCACTTATTTCAAGACGTGCGGGAGAGAACAGGCCGGAAGAGATCGGCAGGTTATTCACCCAGGGAATTCTTGTTGCAGGGTTACTTGCCATAACAGGAGTGATCATTACTTATACCTTAACACCAGTGATCTTTGGTTTTGCATTGCATGATCAAAGCAATGTGCAAATGGCTGTTGATTTCCTTAATATCCGCATTTGGGGGTTGTTCTTTTTATACATCTACCAGATGAGGAATGCTTTGCTGGTCGGCATCAGCCAAACAAGATTTTTATACATCGCTACACTAGCTGAAACTTTAGCTAATATCTTTTTCGATTATACATTGATCTATGGAAAACTGGGAATGCCCGAGCTTGGTTTCAACGGTGCAGCCTATGCATCTATTATTGCAGAGTTTTCCGGGATGTTCATACTGTTTCTTATTCTAAATAAAAAAGGAATAAGTAAAAAATTCCAGCTATTTGGACATTTAAAATTCGATAAGAAGAACTTTAATCTCATTCTTAAGTTTTCCTCACCCCTGATGCTGCAATTCGCAGTGAGTTTAGTAAGCTGGGAATTCTTTTATATCCTGATCGAAAGAAATGGAAATGGCACGGTTGATCTTGCAATTTCTAATGCGATGAGAAATGTGTTTGGATTCTTCGGGTGCTTTAGCTGGGCATTTGCTGCTGCAGCAAATGCAATGGTGAGCAATGTTATCGGGCAGGGCTTGCAACACAAGGTGCCGGAGCTCATTAATAAGATCATGAAACTAAGCCTGGCGTTTGCATTAACTGTGTTCCTGATCATTAACATAGTGCCAGCTGAGTTCCTTTCCATTTATGGGCAGGATCAACATTTTATTGATGAAGGCATTCCTGTTCTGAGAGTGATCTCAGCTGCATTATTGATCATGTCGATCTCTGTAGTGTGGCTGAATTCAGTTACAGGAACCGGGAATACACGTATCACTTTGTATACCGAAGTTTTTGCAATAATCTTTTACTGCATTTACGTTTGGCTGGTACTTGAAAAACTCCATTTACCGGTAATGATCGGATGGATGAGCGAATGGCTATACTGGATCTGCCTTTTCGTTCCATCATTATTATATATCAGGAGTGGAAAATGGAAGAATAAAAAGATCTAGTTCTTCAGCTTATTGATCAGGTGAATATAACCCTTCATTGCATCTTCTTTGCTCATTCCTTTTTGTGCAGACCATGCATCGTATTTTGCTTTTCCTACAAAATCAAAGGCACCTGGGGGGTCAATATGTACATCACCTTCTGTAGCTTGTTTATAAAAAGAATATAACTGAAGTAATGTATCATTACTTGGTTTATCGTTTAGGGTTTTGCTGGTCTTTACAGCTTCTTCAAATTGTTGTATCAATTCACTCATTTTATTTCATTTGTTCCAGCATCTTCTTGGCTTCTGCCTTCCATGCTGCATCGTCGGGAGTTCGCAAAGGTAACTTTACCAGCTTATTCAACACATCTATTTGTTGCGTTGGCTGATTATTCGCTTCGTAAGCTCTTGCCAATTCAAAATAAGCCTGCACAAAATAGGGGTCGATTTTCCTGGCTTTCTCAAGGTTGTCAATAGCCACATCTATTGATGCCTTGGGCAATCCGCCATATATTGTTTTAGCTGCTGCCTTTGTGAAAAAAGTTGCCTTGGTAACATCCAGGTGCCATTTACCTGCTAACAGTAAAGCTTTAGAATGATTGGGATTTATAGATACTGCTTTATCAGCGTATTGCTTCATTTCACGTAAATAATCTGCGCTTTCCCTATCTCTTACAACTTCTGCTTTTTTCTGGTTTACTAAACCCATGAGATAATAGCTATCTGCAGTTACGCTATCTTTTCGCATTGCTGTTACCGCATAGCTAAATGCAGTATCATAAAAAGGGATACGTTGTTTTTCTACTTTATGCCTCGCTCCTCTTGCTGCAAATATCTCAGTAAGCCGAAGGATGGATCTGTAATTATTTGAATCAGCAGACAATATTTCCCTGTATTTATCGATCGCTTCTTGTTCTTTTAATTGCTTATCGTAATTGTCGGCCTCCTTTAATAGCAGGCTTACATCCTGCGCAAAAAGAAACTGAGCAATACCTAAAAAAATAAACAGGAATATACTTTTCATTAACCTGGTTTTTCCCATTCAAAACTAACCTCAACATTGCCTATGAAATTGTTAACAGGAGGATATAATTTTTTTATAGACAGTGATAGCTGGCTTATGCCAGGATATTTCTCATTGATCTCCGCTACAACGTTTCCAATAACGGTTTCAAGTAAAGGGGTTGGAATAGCCATATGCTGAGAAATGATTGTATATAAAGCAGTGTAGTCGACTGTTTGCTGCAATTCTATAATAACCACTTCCTTTTTATCGATACCTGCTTTTAAACAGACCTCGTATTCGTTGCCCAGGATCTTTTCTTCTTCATGAATCCCATGAAATGAATAAAATCGCAGATCATTTAACTCTATGAATAACATGGGTCAAATGTACTGAAGCTCTGAAAACTTCCTTATTTTCAAACCAATTAACTCCCGATGCTGAAAAGAATAGTAACTGATCCTTCTGCACTTATATTACTTGCCGGCAATGCATGGTGTATCTATTACTTTAATGCGCACCCGGAACAATTTGGTACAGTGATATGGATATACTGGTTTCAAAGTGTGATTATCGGCTTGTTTAATTTTCTTGACATGATCACGCTAAAAAACTTTGATACCAAAGATTTTAAAGTGAATGATCAGCCTGCCACGAAAGAAAATAAAGGCTGCACCTCTTTCTTCTTTTTATTTCATTATGGCGCTTTTCACGTTGCATACCTGGTTTTTATTGCTGTTGCCTATACCAAAACTGCTGAGCTAAAAATTGTTATGTTAGGCGCATTGGCATTCCTGTTAGAAAGCATCATCACCTTCAGAAGAAAAAAGATTGCCGAACAAACAGTGACCATCAATTTCGGTACGCTTTTCTTTTTGCCATATGTAAGGATCGTACCGATGCATTTATTAATATTGCTTCCCTCTTTTTTACACTGGCAACCTTCTACAATTTTCCTTGTCTTAAAAACCATTGCCGACATTTTATTTTATTTTTTTACGAAGCGATTATATCAAAGGAGTGTAATCACCTGATGCAATATAGCTGAACGTACAAGTGAGTGACACAACGAAGATGCTATGGAATACAGCAGCTTGTATCATTCAACTTTCTCTTATACTAAATGCCTTTTTCTTTTGTAATATTGACGCAGTAAATGTGATGTTATGCCTACACAGATCAAATGTCCGAGCTGCCAGTTTGAGTTCCCTTTAGAAGATGCATTAAATGATGAATTGAAAGATGCTATTGAAAAGGAAAAGCAGGAATTGCGGCAGCAAATGCTGGAATACAGGCGTAAGGCTGAGGATAAAGTAAAGGACCTGGAAGATGCGCATAAAAAACAAATGCAGCAGCAGGAAGAATCTTTGCAAAACAGGTTGCAGGAAGAACTAAAAAAGAAAAATGCGGAGTTGGAAATTGCTTTACGCAAGAAGCTGAGTGCTGATTATGAGAACCAGTTACAATTGCTGAAAGATTCCAACAAGGAAAACGAAGAAAAGTTGAAGTTAGCAAGACAAAAAGAATTGGAGTTTTTACAAAAAGAACAGGAGCTAAAAAATAAAGAAGCTGAATTGGAATTAAACATAAAGAGAAGATTGAATGAAGAGCGGGAGAAACTAGCCGGTGAAATAAGAGAAATAGAAAAACAAAAGCTTGAGCAGGTAGAAAATGAATTCAAATTGCGTTTGGCGGAAAAAGAAAAGCAGTTAGAAGATCAAAAGAAACTTGCAGAAGAGGCAGTAAGAAAAGCGCAGCAGGGCAGCATGCAATTGCAGGGTGAAGTGCAGGAGCTGATGCTGGAAGATATTCTACGCAACACATTCAGGTATGATAAAATAGAGCCTGTTGGAAAAGGGGTGAAAGGTGCAGATTGCATTCATACTGTTTGCAATCCTTATGGACAGGAATGCGGCAAGATCATCTATGAAAGTAAACGCACGAAAGATTTTGCGAATGACTGGATTGAAAAATTAAAGGCGGATATGAGAACGCTTGGTGCTGACGTAGCAGTGATCGTTACGCAGGCTTTACCAAAAGATATGGATCGCTTTGGAGAAAAAGACGGGGTATACATTTGCACTTTCGCTGAAGTAAGAAGCATGACCTCGATCTTAAGGAATAGTATCATCCGCATATTCCAGATCACCAGCAGCCAGGAAGGTAAAGGTGATAAGATGACCTTACTCTATGATTATTTAACCGGCAATGAATTTGGCGAGCAGTGGAAAGCTATTCGTGAAGGTTTTCTCAACATGAAAATGAGCATTACCAAAGAACGTGATGCAATGGAGAAGCTTTGGAAAAGCAGGGAAAAACAATTGGAACTGGTTTTGCTGAATGCAACAAGAATCCATGGTTCTATTGAAGGCATTGCAGGAAAAGATGTGAACCTTAATTTACTGGATGATACACAAGAAGCATTAGTATTGGAATAACGAATGGATACACTCACGCATATTGTTCTGGGAGGATGTGTTGGTGAATTAGTAGCTGGCAAAAAGCTGGGCAAAAAGGCTATATGGATAGGTGCTTTTGCAAACAGTATTCCCGATCTTGATTTTATCGCCGGCTCATGGATGCAGTTGCATGAAGAACTTCTTGCCCATCGTGGATTTACTCATTCGCTATTATTTACTGCTCTTGCTACTTTGTTCGCTGCTTTGATCTTCAGGCGATGGTATAAAAAAGATAATGTTCACCTGCGTGATTGGTTGATCTTTTTCGGAATTGAGATATTGCTGCATGTTTTTCTTGATTCCTTCAATAATTATGGTACAGCATGGTTTGAACCCTTTGACCATTCACGGATTTCATTCAATACTATATTTGTTGCGGACCCTTTATTTTCTGTCTGGCTGTTGATCGGCTTCATTGCTGTGGTAGTTATGAAACGCACCAATAGCAAAAGAAGAATATGGCCTAAAGTAGCTTTAGCATTGAGTGGGGCATACATGTTCTATTGCATTGGCAACAAATACATGATAGATAAAGCGGTAAAAAGAGAACTGGTTTACCAGGGTATATCATACAATAAGTATTTAACCACCCCTACCCCGCTCAATAATCACCTATGGTTTGTAGCTGCCGGAAATGATTCAGGTTTCCATATAGGCCACATATCCGTTTTTGACAAAGAGAAAACATTAAAGCTTCAGTACTTCCCCAGGAATGATAGTTTGTTGGATGGTATAAAAGACCAGGTGGAGATCAATAACCTAAAAAGATTCTCGCAAGGTTTTTATACCGTTGAAAAATGGCACGACACACTTGTATTTAATGATCTTCGTTTTGGACAGATCATCGGCTGGCATAATACCAAAGAGAAATTTGTATTTCATTATTTTGTTCAGCGGCCGGAAGCCAATGATCTCGTGGTGCAACGTGGCCGCTTTGCCAAATGGACCTGGAAGACAACACAAACTTTATGGCGAAGAATGTGGGGACAGCTTTAATCCCGCTGGCGATAATAGAATGTAACGATATAAAAAAGCAAGCTAACAGTTTGATAAGATATCCACCGCAGAAAACGATGTACAAGATTCGTGTGTTTTATAAAATAGCCCCTTGTTACTTTAATGCAATCTTGCTCAATAATTTCATGCAACGTCTCGTTCATTTGCTTGGCAAGAGATGGTTTCCTGATATCCAGGTTTAGCTCTATACTCGCATAGGCGCTGATGTTATTTACATTATAAGATCCAATAGTCATCCACTCATCATCACACACCGCAACTTTTCCATGAAGCACATTTGGCTGGTACTCGTACACTTCAATATTATTATCGATTAATTTCCGATAAATGTATCGCTCTGCATGTTTAGCAAGCATCACATCTGATCTTCCCGCCATGATCACTTTTACATTAACACCATTACGTGCAGCTCGAATTAATCGTTTGGTCAAAGCGATACCGGGTAAAAAATAACTGCATAAAATAGTGATATGATCTTTTGCTGTGAGCAACATTTCAGCATATGTTCTCGCTACTTCGTTCTTCTTTCGAACCCAATCATTTCTTCGCATTCTTACCATGCAATCTTCTTCTTTAGTTGTGTGAAAATGCTCTGTAACTACACAAGGAATTCTTTCTTCTGCCACAGGAAGGAAACCATTCCACGTTTTAGAACAGAGTACGCAAAGGTCTCGTGCAATGGTACCTTTCACATATACAGCGAAATCAAGCCATGCAGGCTGGTTTGGAAAATCATTATAACGATCGGTTATGTTCAATCCGCCTACGAGAGCATTCATCGAATCTGTCACAAACACTTTATGATGCAGTCGCCTTCCGAAGTAAAAATGTTTACTGCGAAAAAGTGATTCGAAATACCTGAATTTTATACCCCCGGTTGTAATACGGTTAATAAACGTTTGCGATAATCCCTGCGAAGCATACCCATCTGCCATCAAATACACTCTCACTCCCCTGGTAACAGCATCGATCAAGGCATCGACTATTTCTCTACCGGTTTCATCATCATCCAGAATATATACTTGCAAATGAATGGTATGTGTGGCCTCTTTTATGAGTTTTATCATCAGGTCAAAATATTTCCTGCCACCACGTATCAATTGAACGCTGTTGTTGGAAGTGAATCCTTTATAACGCTTTCTCGTCTTACGCATCCAAGCTTTATCTGTTTGAGAATCGAAGATATTTAAACAAGTATGACACAAGCTAACCAGCAGATGTTATACCAAACTAAAATTCACACCTTCATCCACTTTTCTTACAATACATCTTTAAAAAAATTTACTTTCACTATTCCAAAAAATCCCAGGTTTATGATGAAAAAACTGATACTAATTCAATGCCTACTGATAGTTTACTTTGGCGTGGTAGCTCAAACAAAGAGCGGTAGCAAGATCCCTACTGATCCACAAGTAAAGATCGGTACACTTTCTAATGGCCTTAAGTATTACATACGTCACAATGAAGAGCCTAAGAACAGGGCTGAATTGCGTTTAGTGGTGAAAGCAGGTTCGATCCTGGAAAATGAAAAGCAGTTAGGTCTGGCTCACTTTGCCGAACACATGGCGTTCAATGGCACAAAGAATTTTAGAAAGCAGGAGTTGGTTGATTTCCTTGAAAAAAGCGGTGTGAATTTCGGAGCCGATCTTAATGCTTATACAAGCTTTGATGAAACCGTTTACGAATTACAGTTACCTACTGACAGTGCTAATGTTTTTAAAAAAGGTTTCCAGATACTCGAAGACTGGGCCCATAATGTAAGTTTCAATAATGAAGAGATCGATAAAGAAAGAGGGGTTGTTATTGAAGAATGGAGGCTTGGACGTGGTGCCGATGCAAGGTTGAGAGATAAATATTTTCCCTTATTACTGAAAGGCTCACAATATGCTAAAAGAATTCCTATTGGCACTAAAGAAAACCTGGAAAGCTTTAAATACGAAACTTTAAAGCAATTTTATAAAGATTGGTACAGACCTGACCTGCAAGCTGTGGTGGTAGTAGGTGATTTTGATGTTAATGAAGTAGAGGCTTTGGTAAAGAAACATTTTGCTTCTATTCCTAAGGCAGCTAATCCAAAACCTAGGACGAAGTTTCTCATTCCCGACAACAAAGAAACAAACATTGCTATCTTAACTGATCCCGAACAACAATATAATGTGCTGCAGGTATTTTATAAGCTACCTGCAATACCAGAAGCTGTTACTGATGTAGAATATCGTTCAATGCTGGTAAGAAATATGTTCAATGCAATGATCGGCCAGCGATTAGAAGAACTGATTCAGAAAGGAACTGCACCTTTCGTTTTTGCAAATACCAACTACGGCAGACTGATCTCTAACAAAGATGCGTTCACTTTAGTAGCAGTCACACAAGAGGCTAGCCAAATGGATGAAGCGTTAAGCGCCCTACTTCGTGAAAATGAAAGAATCCTTCAATTCGGCTTTACTCCAGGGGAGTTGGAACGAGCGAAAGCCGCTATGCTAACAGGAATTGAAAATGCTTATAATGAAAGAGAGAAAACAAACTCTGCTGCTTTTGTTGGCGAGTACGTTCGCAATTTTCTCGATAATGAACCAATCCCGGGTGTAGCTTATGAATTTGAGTTGTATAAGAAATATCTTCCCACTGTTACGTTAACTGAAGTAAATGCCCTGATCTCCCAATGGATGAAGCCTACTGATAGAACAGTCGTGATCATGTCGCCAGAAAGTCAAAAAGAAAAGCTACCTAAAGAGAGCGAGGTGTTAGCGTCGTTGAATAAGAAGTTTACTGACCTTACTGCATATGAAGACAAGACTGTAAAAGAGCCTTTGCTGGCTAAGCTTCCTCCTGCAGGGAAAGTGCGGAATCAAACTTCAAATGATAAATTAGGAACAACTTTTCTGGAATTATCAAATGGTGCAAAAGTTATTCTCAAGCCTACCACCTTCAAGAATGATGAAATATTAATATCAGCAATCAGCAAGGGCGGGAACTCATTATATGATGACAATGATTACCCATCCGCGATCAATTCATCGATAGCCGTAGTGTATGGAGGCGTTGGAAATTTTGATATGATGTCTTTACAAAAAGAGCTTTCAGGTAAAAATGTATATATCGCTCCTTCTGTCAGCACTTTCACTGAAGGGTTGACTGGAAGTTCATCTCCCAAAGACATTGAAACCGCTATGAAGTTGATCCACCTTTATTTTACAGCACCAAGGAAAGATTCTGTTGTATCCAAAGTTGTTTTGCAGCAATTAGCAGCATCGCTTGCTAACAAGGATAAAGATCCTAACTCTGTTTTCATGGATACTGTTAGCTATGTAATGGGGAATTATCATCCAAGAAGAAAGCCTTTAACCATGGCGACATTACAACAAATAGATTTTGATAAAGCCTACGATATATACAAACAGCGTTTTGCTAATGCCGGTGATTTTACTTTCACGTTCGTGGGCAATTTCAAAACAGAAGATATGATCCCGTTAGTAGAGCAGTCCATCGGCTCTTTACCATCTGCATCCGGTCAAAATGAATCGTGGAAGGATATTGGCGTTCGATATCCCAAAGGAAAAGTTGAGCGTGTAGTAAGAAAGGGCCAGGAGAACAAAGCGTCTGTTCGTTTATATTTTACAGGAACTACAAGTTATAGCGAGTTAGAAGACGTTCAAATGGATCAACTTGCCAAAGTGCTTTCTATTCGCTTAAGAGAAGTGTTGAGAGAAGACCAGGGTGGTGTATATGGTGTTGGTGTTGGAAGCAATATCAGTAGAATGCCGGGTAATGAATATTCTGTTTCTATTTCATTTAGCTGTGCACCAGAGAATGTAGAGAAACTCACCGGGCTAGTAATGGAAGAAGTTGACAAGCTAAAAGCCAATGGTGCATCTCAAACAAATATTGATAAAGTGACTGCAGAGGATGTACGTTCATTAGAAACCCAGCTTAAACAAAACCGCTACTGGCAATATAATCTTGAACAGAAATACTTACATGGTGAAGATCCGTTGACGATATTAGAAGATATGGGGAATGTAAAAAAGCTCACAGTTGAAAGAACAAAAGAGCTTGCCAACAAGTACCTCAGCATGGAGAATTTTGCGAAGATGATCTTACTTCCGGAAAAATAAACCTCTTCAATCACATCTTAAAAGGCAGTCATGTTACTGCCTTTTTTTATTAGCTGACCTAACTGTTTCCAACACCGTTGCGGTGTATGCAACACTACTTCAGCATGACACGGATACTTCGAACCCGCTCATTTAATTCTAACAGCACCAGGATCATAAGTATCGGTACAAAAACTCATCTCATCTTATAACGGATAATTAATTAATATAAAATATCATTTCCTATATCTTGCAGCACTCTATGAGCATTCAGAAGAAGATCGCGATTATTGGAGCTGGACCTGCAGGTTTAACAGCCGCTTACCTCTTGGGAAAAGCAGGGCAACAAGTAACGGTTTTTGAAGCTCATGATACTTATGTAGGGGGCATCTCCAGGACGGAAAGTTATAAAGGTTATCATTTTGATATTGGCGGGCATCGGTTTTTTAGCAAGAGTAAAGAAGTAGAAGATTTCTGGACTGAAATATTGGGTGATGACATGCTTGAACGTCCACGAAGCTCCAGTATATATTACAACCGGAATTTTTTTTCATATCCGCTCGTTGCATCAGAAGCTTTACAAAAGCTAGGGATATTTCAATCTGCTTTATGTGTGATGAGTTATTTAAAGGCAAGATTGTTCCCAATCAAAAATCCCGTGAATTTTGAGCAATGGGTTAGCAACGAATTTGGCGAAAGATTGTATCGCACTTTTTTTAAGACATACACTGAAAAAGTATGGGGTATTCCCTGCAGCGAAATATCTGCAGACTGGGCTGCACAAAGAATCAAAGGACTATCATTAAGTAGTGCCATATTCAACGCTTTATTCCCTCATAAAAATCTTCGGAAAGATAAACTGATCAAAACGCTTATCGATTCTTTTCGTTATCCCAAACATGGCCCGGGCCAAATGTGGGAGGTTTGCAGGGATAAAGCTGTGGCTATGGGAGTTAAAATTGCTATGGGACAAAAGGTTTCTGCAATTGAGCTGGAAGATGACAAATGGAATGTGGAGGCAAATGAAATAGTGTACGAAGGATTTAATGAAGTGATATCATCTGCACCAATAAAAGAATTGCTTCCGGCACTTTCTCCGCAGTTACCTGCAGAAGCATATTTATCTGTTAAGCAATTATCCTATAGAGATTTCTTAACCGTGGTACTCATCACAAAAGATCAAAAGATCTTTACGGAAAATTGGATCTACATTCATGACCCCTCTGTTAAGGTGGGAAGAATTCAAAACTTCAAATCATGGAGCCCTTACATGGTACCGGATGATTCGATGGCTTGTTATGGCCTCGAATATTTCTGTTTTGAGGGTGATGGCATGTGGACTGCCACTGATGAAGAACTACTGCAATTAGGCAAAACTGAAATTGAAAAGATTGGTATTGCAAAAGCAACGGATATAGTGGATGGGTATGTTGTTCGTCAACCTAAAGCTTACCCGGTGTATGATGCAGCATACAAAATGCATATTGATAAATTGAAATCTGCACTTTCAAGCTACCCGGGATTGCAATTAGTGGGAAGAAATGGTATGCACAAATACAACAACCAGGATCATAGTATGATGACTGCAATGCTGGCAGTAAAAAATATTTTAGCCGGCGAGCAATTGTTTGATCTGTGGCTGGTGAACGGCGATGCCGAATACCATGAGGAAGGAGAAAGAAGCGCTGAAGAAGGCGGCAGAGCTATCCCTAAGCCACTGACTTTGCAGGAAGCGTAGGAGACGTTGTCATGTCTTCAAGCTTGATACGTTCAGGCAATGTCAGGATAAATGTAGAACCTTCGTTAGGCTTTCCCTCTGCAGTAATAAAGCCGTTATGCTTTTCAAGTATTTTCTTGCAAATAGATAAGCCAATTCCTGTTCCTTCGAAATCATGATAACTATGTAGTCTCTTAAAAACTACAAAAATATCATTGGCATATTTTGGATCGAAACCAATGCCATTATCCTTGAAGAAAATACGATAGTATGTATCGTTAGGCAATCTCCTGTTCAAACCAAATATCTCGGAACCAGAAACCTTCTTACCGTAGATATTTATTTCGGGACAACAATCCTGTCTATGAAACTTAAGTGAATTACTGATAAGATTTTGGAACACCTGCCGCATTTGGCTTGGAATTGCCCAGATGACCGGCAGATTATCGACTGTTATTTTAGCCTGCTTCTTTTGCATTTCAACCTCAACATCGCTTAACACTTCTTTCAGTATAGCGTTAAGATCAGTCCTTTCAAATCCATAATCGTCTTTCGTATAACGAGAGAACTTCAACAGGTCATTGATCAGTGTGTGCATACGCTCTGATGACTTCACTATCTTTTGAATATATCCCTCATAATCGGGTGGGATACTTTGACCGGCATCTCTTAAAAGTTTATCACTGAATATGAGTATCTTTCTTAAAGGCTCCTGCAGATCATGAGAAGCCACATAGGCAAAGCGATCCAGCTCTTCGATCGTAGTTTTTAATTGTTCGTTGTTTTCTATCAGTTGATAGTTGAGTTTTTTTATTTTTTGCTCAGTGAGTTTTCTTTCTTCGATTTCTTTTTGCAAGCTGCGGTTGATAGCGGATAGCTTTTTCTCTTGCTGTAATAACTGGTGATTCTTCCTATAAAGATCTGCAAATACACTAACCTTATAACGCAGCAATTCAGGGTTAATGGGTTTATAGATATAGTCGATACCACCCATTTTATAGCCTTCGAAAGCTTGTTCTTCTCCGTAATTGTGTGCTGTTATAAAAATGATTGGAATATGGCGCAACTTCTCTCTTTCGTAGATGAGCGTTGCAGTTTCAAACCCGTTCATATCCGGCATTTGCACATCCATCAATATCAAAGTAAAATCCCATTGCGCCAGCAATATCTTCAACGCTGCACGACCGGATAACGCCTTTACTATTGTATAGCCGTCACGTTCCAGGATGGTTTCGATAGAGAAGAGGTTATCTTCTCTATCGTCCACCACGAGGATTTTTACATTTGCCTTTTCAGGCAGTTTGTTTATTTGATTAAGATCCATTTAGCAGCTCCCGTCAGGTTTTATTTATACAACCATACTCTCATCAGGCTTAACAACTGGTCGATCTTCACCGGCTTAGTGATATAATCGGATGCACCTGCTTCGATACATTTCTCTCTATCACCTTTCATCGCTTTCGCCGTTACCGCAATAATAGGAAGTTTACTGTTCTTATGCTCCCTCCTGATCTTCTGAGTAGTTTCATATCCGTCCATCTCAGGCATCATAATATCCATCAGCACAATATCTACTTCATCATTTTCCATCAGAATATTGATCGCTTCCTGACCACTTTCCGCGGTGATTGCTTTAATATTATGACGCTCGAATGCAGTAGTTAACGCGAATAAGTTTCTTACATCATCATCCACAACTAATACAGTCTTATTGGCCAATACATCTTCTCTTGTTCTTAGATTTTCGATGATCTTTCTCTTCTCTGGCATCAGTTCCTTATGATTCAGGTGGAGTTGCATCACTGTTTCTTCCAACAAGAACTCCAGCGAGTTCACACTCTTCAACAATATACGGTTTGCAAATTGCTTAAGCTGTGTTTTCTCTTTCGGAGTGAAATCTTTCGCTGAATAGATCAATACAGGTGTAAGATGAATTTTCTTAATGTTATTGATCTCAGTCACAAATTCCAATCCGCCAATATCAGGTAACATGTAGTCAACAATGATACAATCGTAAGCATGTTCACCAATTAGTTCCAATGCCTTCTTACCTGTTTCAGCAATCTCAATCTCTATCATTTCACCATTGTCCATGATCTTGGCAATCTGTGAAGAATCCAACTCATTGTCTTCAACGATCAAAAGCTTTTTCTTCTTTCTTTCATGGAAGTCAACGATATCATTGAACAATACAGATAAAGCTTCATTCTTCAACGGCTTCAGGCTAAAGCTTCGTGCACCTCGTTGCATCGCAAGCAACCTGTTCTCTTCACCAGAGATAAGGTGCACCGGTATATGACGAAGATTCACATCATTCTTGAAAAGATCAAGGATCTTCCATCCACTTGCATCAGGCAGCTTCACATCAAGGGTGATAGCAATTGGAGTGAACCTGTTAGTAAGATCGAACACTTCCCCAAAATGGCTTGCCACAACTACTTTCATACCCATTTCATGACCTTTCTCTATCATGATCTTCGCAAATCTCACATCATCTTCAACTACTAATACTACCTTATCTCCTGTAGCTACGTTATTCCTGTCGTCACCTACTTCATTGATGAGTTCATTCAATCCTTCAAGATCTCTTTCAGGCAACTTAACTGTTGGTACAGATTGAATTGCTGAGGAGTCTGCAGTATCTAATTTATACTCGGTTACTGTTAAGCTACTTTGTTTTTCCTTCTTAATATTCGGATTATAGTCGATTGGCAAGTAAAGCGTGAACGTACTTCCTTTGCCTGGTTCACTTTCAAGTTCGATAGAACCACCAAGGAGTTCCGCCAGACCTCTTGAGATTGATAATCCAAGACCAGTACCGCCATACTTTCTCGAAGTAGAACCTTCTGCCTGCTGGAATGCTTCAAAGATGATGTTCTGTTTGTCTTTACTGATACCAATTCCTGTGTCCTTGATCTCGAAAGCAACAACACGTCCCGCATTATCAAGGCTTGGATTGTCAAATTTCCAACCGCGTTTGTTGGGTTCGTAAATACGAAGTTTCACTTCACCTTTTTCTGTGAATTTAAACGCATTTGACAAGAGGTTCTTCAGGATCTGGTTGAGACGCTGGATATCTGTTTCCAAAGTATCCGGTAATTTGTTATCCATCTCAATTCCAAATCTCAGGTTCTTACTCTCACTCACGTGCTTGAATGTAGTTTCAACGAAGCTGGTGATCTCATTGAACTTAACATTGATGAAATCAGTAGAGATATATCCAGACTCGATCTTACTCAAGTCAAGGATATCATTGATCAGTTGGATCAGGTCATCACCACAAGAGTGAATGGTTTTAGCGTAACGGATTTGTTTTTCGCTAAGGTTTCCTTCGTGGTTCTCATACAATTGCTGAGCGAGGATCAAGAGTGAGTTCAACGGAGTACGTAACTCATGCGACATGTTTGCCAAGAACTCAGACTTATACTTAGAAGTAAGCTGTAACTGCTCTGCTTTTTCTTCCAGTGAACGTCTTGCTTCTTCCACCTCTTTATTCTTCGCTTCCACCTCTTCTTTTTGTTTAACAAGAAGATGTGCTTTATCCTGCAGTTCTTCGTTCGTTCTTCTTAACTCATCGGTCAATGACTGTGACTGCTCAAGGAGTTGTTCCGTACGAGAGTTGGTTTCGATCGTATTCAATACGATACCGATTGATTCCGTCAACTGGTTCAAGAAGTCCAAGTGCGTTTCACTGAAGTGACCGAATGTAGCCAGTTCAATTACCGCCTTGATCTCTGTTTCAAACAACACCGGTAGTACGATTACCGATACCGGCGCTGCTTCACCCAGGCCTGAGTTGATCTTCAAATAATCTTTAGGAACGTTGGTCAGCAATATCCTTTCTTTTTCAACCGCACACTGTCCAACCAATCCTTGGCCTAAAGCAAACTCCTTTGTTATTGCCTGTTCTTCTCCATAAGCATAAGCGGAGAAGAGTTGTAATTTTTTGTTGTCATCATTCTCATCTTGCTCGAGAATGTAGAACATACCTTGCTGTGCATTTACCACCTGGGCAAGCTCTGAAAGGATACGTCTTGTTACCGTAGTAAGATCCTTCTGACCTTGCAACATCTGCGTGAACTTCGCAAGGTTGGATTTCAACCAGTCTTGTTCCTGGTTACGTAAGGTTGTTTCTCTCAGGTTAGCGATCATCTGGTTGATGGTATCTTTCAACTCTTCCACCTCACCTTTCGCTTCTACCCTGATCAACTGTGTAAGGTCACCTTTTGTTACCGCTGATGCTACCTCTGAGATCGCACGTACCTGCGTAGTTAGATTTTGAGCAAGCTGGTTTACGTTCTCGGTAAGGTTCTTCCAGATACCCGATGCACCTGGTACCGAAGCCTGTCCACCCAATCGACCTTCAACTCCCACCTCTCTCGCCACGTTCGTTACCTGGTCGGCGAAGGTTGCAAGTGTATCGATCATCTCGTTGATTGTTTCTGTCAACTGCGCCACCTCACCTCGTGATACGATGGATAGTTTTTGTTTCAGGTTACCAGTCGCCACGGCAGTCACAACCTTTGCGATACCCCGCACCTGGTTGGTTAGGTTAGAGGCCATGTTATTTACTGAGTCGGTCAAATCTTTCCATGTACCTGCCACACCTTGTACCTCGGCCTGTCCACCCAGTTTACCCTCTGTACCTACCTCTCTCGCCACCCTCGTTACCTCGAAGGCGAATGAGTTCAACTGATCCACCATCGTGTTGATGGTTTTATTCAAGTCTATTATCTCACCTGGTACGTCGAACGTTACGTTTTTTGACAAGT
>JAEZDC010000087.1 GCA_023429825.1 Bacteroidota bacterium
CTCCTGCCCCACTGTATTATGTTGTTCGTCTTCACTAAATAAATGTCTTCATCAGCCATATTATCGGCAAACACACAATTGATCAAATAAAACTGGGCGTCTCTATGAAAACGTCCAAGTTTAAACCCATCAAATCCTTCAAAAGAGCAATTCTTCAATACCGTTTTAGAATCCTCATATCTTGATCCATCATGCCATATTGAAGCCGTGCCTGAATGCGCAATGAACCTGCAATTCTCTGCGTAGGCCCAACCCCTGGGACAATAAAAATCAACTCCGCCTTCCATCACGCAATCTTTAAAATAGAACATACCACCTTCCACATTCCACGGGCTCACCGTATCTCCGCCGAAAGCAATGAAATGGCAATTGATTGCGCTCAACCTTGTTGCATTCATTGTTCGTAAAGCCATCTGGTGACTGTTCTTCGTTAGCTTCTTCTGCCGCGTCGCTGTATCCTGCGGACAAGCAATGAGCACATCACTCTTCCAGTCAAACCCAAAGCTGTTCTTTACTGTCAGGTTCTTCAGCGTGATATCATTCCCATCCACGTTGATCGTTGCTACACCCCAATCATCATTATGCAAACACCTCCACGCATCTCTGGCTATGGATTGCGTGATCACAACCCCTTCTCTACTCTCCCCTTCTAAAACAATGTTGTGTTTCTCGATATACACCTTCTCATCATATACACCATTTTTTATGTAGATCACTCTTGCTTCAGCAGATGAATTAGTCAAACTATTTATTGCAGCCTGGATTGATTTATAATCTGCTTTCCCTTGCTTCGCCACCACGATCTTCCTCTGCACACCTGCAATCCCTGCCTGGGTAAGCATCAGAAAAAACACCACGTAATATGATAACTTCAATCTCACTTTTTCTTCGGCACTTGTTTGATCAACCACTGTACTAGATCGGTAGCTGCTTTATAGTTATCAAATTCAGCAGGCAATTTCCTTCCGTCAACATACTCATTATATAACCACGGATCACCTAACATGAAAACGGTACCTTTTCCATATTTAGTAACTGCCATCACGTTAATATCTCCATTCTTCAAAACGGTTACTGCAGGTGCCTTTACGTTTAAACTGCTCAACTCTTTTATATAAAGTTTTGTAGCAGTTTTAAAAATGCTATGCCCTTCAGGAACAATTACCGCACCTTGCTCAAACTGATCTTTTTCTACCCTATTCTTGCTATCATAGTTGAACTCCACACCGAATGGCTTGGACAGTTCATTAAAATATTTGAACTCTGCATTGATTGAATCATTACTCAACAACACCAACACACCACCGGCTTTCACCCAGTTCTTAATCACTTCAATATCTTTAGCAGCAACATAATTTGGTTTTGCCGTTTCCTTTTCTGTGTCAGGATCAACGATCACATACACATCCGCTGCCTTCAGGTTTCTTGGTGTAGGTGCATCGGTTAATGAAGCCGTTTTTACGCCATGAATTCTGAAAACATCTCCCAACATTGCAAAGCCGCCATTGCTTTTATCTTCCCAGGTATAATGCCATCTCACATCGGTACCTGTCGCATCTTTCTTCCATTCATTATTGAAATAATAATCCAGTAACACCGTCCTGCCTTTTCCAACATTCTGCAGTGACGACATTTCCATCTCCACTGCAGCATTGATAAATGCACCCATGCCTTTCGGATCATTAACGATCACTGGCTCACTCATGTAATATTCAAAGCTGCCATCACGGTAAGGATTACCACCCAAACCCGAAACCGCAACTGTTCCATGCAAATTGGTTTGACCGTTCTCCTCTTTGATGAATTGCTTTACAATGCCATCATATCCTTTCTTCGCATTTGCCAGAAAGTTTGCTGGTAAATAACCTTTACGTACGCCTTTCGCTAAAGTGTACACTAACATAGAGGAAGCAGATGCTTCAAAATAATTCTTGCTCTCTTTAGGTTTATCAACTACATCATACCATAAGCCAGTCTTTGTATCCTGCACACTCGTTATTGCTTTTGCAAAACGATTCAATATCGCAATGATGCTATCTCTTCCCGGGTGTTTCGCAGGAAAATGATCCAGCGCATCAACCATAGCCATTCCGTACCAGCCCAAAGCCCTTCCCCAAACATTTGGCGAAAGCCCCGTTGCTTTGTCTGCCCACTTCTGTTGCTTGCTTTCATCCCATCCATGATACAACAAACCAGTCTTTGCATCCCTTGCATGTTTTTCCATCAACACAAACTGCCTCGTGATATCATTGAAAGAACTATCCTCGTGAAACAACATCGCATACTCTGCATAAAACGGCTGGCCCATATACAATCCATCCAGCCACATTTGGTAAGGATAGATTTTCTTATGCCAGAAACCACCTTCGCTTGTTCTTGGATGTTCACGCAACTGGTCCCGCAACCTGTCAGCAGCTTTCTTATACTTTTCTTTCCCGGTTACCCTGTACAACAGCAGCAACAGCTTGCCATTGTTTACGTGATCAATATTGAATTCATCTTTCTTATAACCTTTGATACTGCCATCATCCTTCACATAATAATCCATGCTCTTCTGGATGTAATTAAAATACTTTCCATCTCCCGTAGCATTCCATATTCCCTCAATACCTTTTAAGATCACTCCCTGGTCGTATCTCCACTTCGGCGCTTTGTCATTCTCCAGCATGAAGCTGTCTTTCCAGATCGTCATTGCAGTTGCAGCCAGTTTTTTACTCCAATCCTGTGCATGCGCATTTACTGCAACAATTAAAAAAGCTATCGTTATTAATTTTTTCATTTTTATTTAGCCAGCTTTATCTCATTACTCATCGCCCGTTGTGTCACTCACTTGTACGTTCAGAACATTATGCACCAGTTTACCTCACCTTCACCGCTTCTTCTTTAGCGCCATAATTCACCTCAACACTCTTCTTTGCTTTTTTTGTATCAGTGTTTGTTATCGTAATACCCGTTGATTTTTCACCCGTGACATTCAACAACAATTCGGCATTGTTATAACTGATCTTATCCAATGTTATGTTCTTACTGTTATGGATATTCAATACAGGGTTTGTATCACTGCTGTACACTGCAATATTCTTCAGTGCGATACCACTGCCTTCAGTCATATCCAAACCATGCTTAGCCTGAAGCGTCATATCCTCTAAGAAAATGTTCTGGACATTCATTTCAGGCAACCCTCTTACAAAAATTGCTTTCTCAGCACCATCGCAAACCACATTCTTTACAAATACATTTCTGAATACGGGTGTTTCTTCTGTAACAGGTTTTGTCTCTACTTTAGGAGGTTCTCTCCTCTCGCCGGCCAATGCTATCGGATCTTTCGCTTCATAATACATATCGAATAAGATCGCCTCACCGATAATATCTTTCATCAGAATATTGCTGATATAAATATTCTCCACAACACCACCTCTGCCCCTGGTTGTTTTAAACCGGATACCGATATCAGTTCCTACGAAAGTGCAATTGTCTACCCAGATGTTTCTTGCACCGCCACTCATTTCACTTCCTACCACAAATCCGCCATGCGCTGCATATACAATACAGTTCCTGATGATCACGTTCTCTGTGGGCATCGCTCTTTTTCTTCCTTCAGCATCTCTTCCGCTCTTAATGCATAAGCCATCATCACCCACATCGAATGTGCTGTTCTCGATCAAAACATTTTTGCAGCTTTCCACATCAATGCCATCGCCATTCTGTGCATACCATGGATTCTTTACCTGAACATTTCTTACAGTAACATCTTCACTCATTAATGGATGTAAATTCCATGCAGGAGAATTTTGAAAGGTCACTCCTTCCAGTAATACCTTCTTACATCTTGTAAACACCAGCAGATTTGGACGAAGGAAATCTTTCACAGAATCGTAAAATGCAGCACTCTTCTCAGGAGAGATAGCGCCAGGGTTCTTAAACTTTGAACCGTATAATGAACTGGCAGTAGGATACCATATTTTTTTATCATCACTCAACACACCACCGGAAGCCACTAGCTTATTCCAGTTGCTTGCAGTGAGTTTATCTTTCTTTACCATGCGCCACGCATCACCGTTACCATCAATGATGCCGAAACCTGTCACAGCAATATTGGCAGCATTCGTTGCAGAGATCGGAGATTGATTCCGCATCTGCGGTAAACCTTCCCAGTTCCCTGCAACCAGTTTAAACTGGCTCAGATCATCTGTTGTTTGCAAAACAGCATTGCGTTGCAGGTGCAGATTAACATTACTCTTCAACTCAATTGGACCCGTCAGCCAGAAACCTGCCGGTACCAACACCACACCACCCCCTTTAGCATTGCATGCATTGATCGCATCATTGATCGCTTTGGTGTTAAGCGTAACACCATCAGCTTTAGCACCGAATTGTGTGATATGGAAAGTATCCTTCTTGAAAACAGGACTGGCTACAACTACAGGAATTTTTTTCTGTGCAGAACAAAAACTTACAGCAAATACTGATAAAAGGCAAAATCCACTCTTTAGTATATTCATATCAGGCAATTGTTAGATAAAAAAGGCTTGGCAGAGCCGTACGAACGATTGATCGCTAAATGATCCTTTGCTTGTAAAACCGTAACAAGTTTACTCATTATCTCAGGGGTAAATCGCTGACAAAAATTCTTTTTTTACGCAATCGTTACCGCAATCGTTACCATTTTTCCGGAGCACAATATATAATTGCGGTTAATGCAGAAACATACTTGTGTAGCAACGAAATACGAATCTTTTCTGAAGTTTGCATCTGCTGCCGGAAACATAAAATCATCTGAGATAATATCGGATCGCACTGCATATGCATATTTTACCGCTTACCCTAATTAACTACTCTCCATTATAGCTGTTAAATACCTTGCCGCCTCTATCGAAAACTGAACTAACATGACCAAGCTACTTGCTACCTCCCTCCTGCTGGCAATATGTATTTGCAGCACCACATCACTACATGCCCAGTCAAAAGCCACTGTAAAAGGTGTTGTGACCGACAGCACACAAAAGCCTGTGAGCTTTGCCACTATAAGGTTATTGAGTAAGAAAAATCCGCAACAACCCCTGCAATCCAGCTATACCAAAGAAGACGGAAGTTTTACTTTGACCAGGCTGGATACCGGCGCCTATATGTTGATCTTCACACACACTGCTTTTGCAGAGAAAAGGCAACCGGTAAGAATTCAACAACCTGGTGAGAGTATCGATCTGAAACAAATACAATTGGAATCCGCTGCCAACAACCTGAAAGGTATTACGGTGGTAGCACAAAGACCATTGATAGAACAAACAGATGATAAGATCACCTTCAATGCAGAAGATGATCCTTCCACCAAAACAGAAACTGCTATCGATGTATTGCGTAAAACACCTTTCGTTACAGTAGATGGAGAAGATAATATCTCCATCAATGGCAAAACCAACTTCCGGGTATTGTTGAACGGAAGACAAACATCCATGTTCGCCACCAATGTGAAAGATGCACTCCGCGGATTCCCTGGTGCACTGATCTCTAAAATAGAGGTGATCACATCTCCTTCTGCCAAGTACGATGGTGAAGGCATCGGCGGGCTCATCAACATCATCACGAAGAAAAAAGTAGCAGGCTATAACGGAACGATCAACTCGTTTACAAGAAGAGCAGTAGACAAACTGCAGGTGTTCTCTGCTAATGGTAATATCAAGATCGGCAAGTTCGGGGCAACTGCATTCTATACGCACGGTGATGCCAGGCCTATGGAACGTCCACTCTTTAGCAGCACTACTCCTACTCTAAGCAATGCTTATGCGCAAAGGATAATGAGTGGGCATAACACCAATAGCAACACCCGTGATTTTGGTAATGCTGAACTCAGTTATGAGATCGACAGTCTGAATGTTGTTACTGCCTACGCCAATATCAACTCTTTCTCCGGTAAGAGTGGTTCCCGCCAAACCATCACCACTGATTTCAACAGCGCTCCATCATCTACCAGCTATTTCAATATGTTCAACGAGAATAGCAACCCGGGTGTGAGCGTGGGATCAGACTATATCAAAAAATTCAAGAACAATAAAGACCGGGAACTCAGCTTCCGCTTCTTTGGTGAATTTGGAAGGAATGAAGCCTATACCAACAGTACACAGGATAATCCGGGTACAGATCGCTTCATCATCAACAACAGCATGTCCCGCAACAACCAATATACTTTCGAAGTGAACCACATACTGCCTTTGAAAAAAAACAAAACATTCGAAGCGGGAGCAAAAGCCATAGTACGCAGGGCAAGCTCAGATTTCCAGAGTCTGGTCGCTTACGCCGCAGGTGCATTCAAACCCAATCCGTCTAATACAGATTATTTCAAATACCACCAAAACGTAGCGAGCTTGTACACCATGTACAGCTTCAAGATCAAAAAATCGAGCTGGAGAGTGGGTGCAAGATTAGAACACACCAATGTGAATGGCGATTTCATCACATCCAACACAAAAGTGAAGCAAGACTATTTTACACTCTTACCTAATATCCAGTACAGTCAAAAATTAAGCAAGCTGGTTACGTTAGTAATGAACTATAGCAAACGTGTACAAAGGCCTTTCATTACCGATCTCAATCCTTTTGTAAATAACACTGATTCACTCAACATTACTTATGGTAATCCTGATCTTAACCCGCAAACATTACATATCGTTTCAGCACGAACAATGATCAACAAAGGGCCTTTCTTTGGTGCGATCAATTTAGAAGGTGCATATAGTGGTGATTATATCATGGATTATTCCTTCTTTGAACCCTCGACAGGTGTTACCAAAACAACCAGCCTCAATATCGGCAAAGGTTACCAGGCTAACCTCAACGTGAATATCAATGCTAGGATCACGACTAAATGGAGACTTGGTATTAACACCGGTATGTTATATCGCAGTGTGCGTAACAGTTTCAATACGGCACAATCAAATAAAGGATTCGGAGGCAACTTCACATTGAACACCAGCTATACGTTTAATCCAAAATTTGTAGTGAGCAGTTTCATAGGTATGTTCCAGGACCCCGTGAGCATCCAAACCACCTATCCTTTCTACCCTTGGTATAATCTTGCAATTGCTCATAAATTCTATAAGAATAAACTGAACGTGTCACTCCGCTTCGTGAACTTCATGGAGAAAGAACGGGAATTTAAAACCGTTACCAAAGACCCGAACTTCACTACCATCAATATCCGCAACGATATACGCAGGGGATTTGCCCTGGCACTTACTTATAACTTCGGTAAACTCACAGAAAATATTTCTAAGAAGAAAGGCGTGAATAATGATGATCAATTAGTAAAGCCAACGCCTACACAAGGAGCACAATAGGATGTAACATAACCCAGAGAACCTGCGAGGTTTGTAACCTGGCAGGTTCCTGGTTTTTATCTTAATATGTCCACACATACCACTGGTGTACTACGGTAAAAGGTTCCATCTCAAGGATCGGCTTGTCGTACCCTCGGTAAGCACCGTTAACTAAATACCTTTTACAGGGTAGCCTGCACTATTCATCCTGCTCCTAAATTACTGCCCTAATCTATACCCGCATGTCAAGGCTACTATCACTCTGTTCCTTTTTGCTCGCCACACTTTTTGTTGCCGGGCAGCCCACCGATTTCACACCACTGCCCATCGGTCAACC
>JAEZDC010000060.1 GCA_023429825.1 Bacteroidota bacterium
TTTTACAACAATTAAAAGATAAGACTGGACAAGAATGAGAAAGCCATTTGCTTTAATTTTTATTTGTTCTACAATCAACTCCATTGCACAACAAACAAAAGCCCCTTTATTTAAGAGCGAGGTTACCTTGTTGGTGGATAACGATAACTTCCTGATGAATCTTCATGATGGATACTATACCAATGGAATATTCTTAAAGCTGAATACTGCTTCTGAAACGCGGTCAAACAAAAAGAAGATCATCCGGTATGAGGTTGGACAAAAGATTTTCACGACTGAGAACAGGCGAATCACATCTACCTCAGAGATTGATAGACCTTACACGGGTTATTTGTATGCTCGTTATGGACATACTATTTTCTCGACTAAACGTGTCCTAAAGTGGAGTGGTGAAGTTGGTACGATAGGACCCGCATCAGGTGGCCGCCAAGTTCAGGAATTATATCATAAAGCAATTCATGTGTACGAATATCCCGGTTGGGAAACACAATTGAAAACGGAGTTTGGGCTTAATTCAAGCATTAGTTATTTGCCTTTGATAAAAGAATTTAATGGTAAGGCATTCAAGATAGTTCCAGCTATCCAGGCCAACCTGGGTACAACATTCACAAGTGTAAATGCGGGTACTTATTTGTGTATAGGCGCTTTCGAGAATAATCAAAACAGCGCACTCTGGGATGCTGCTATCGCAGGTAAAGGATCAGAAGAAAGAAAAAGAGGTTACGAGTTGTTTGCTTTCTTTTATCCAAGAGTTATTGTGCAGGCATATAATGCTACAGTACAGGGAGGATTATTCAGGGAAGATAAAGGAGGTTACGTATCCGACATCAAACGATTGATGTATGAGCACACTATTGGATTAATTTATTCAAGAAATAGATTGAAAATGCAATTGAACATAGCTTTTCAAACAAAAGAAGCAGCATCGCAAAAGAAAAATCATCATTGGGCGGGAATAGGAGTAACACACCGGTTTAATTAATACTTATGGCTTCACTAACGGTTACACTTATACAAACAGATCTTCATTGGGAAGATAAAGAGCGAAATCTGCAAATGCTTGAGCAGAAGATCGATTCTATAAAGGATCGGACAGAAGTCATTATTTTGCCTGAGATGTTTAGTACAGGTTTTAGTATGCGGCCAGAGATACTTGCTGAGTCAATGGATGGAGAAGTTGTAAAATGGATGCAGAAAATTGCTTCAAATAAAAAGGCAATTATCGCCGGGAGCCTGATTATTGTTGAGGACGAGAAATATTATAACCGATTTATTTGGATGCAGCCCGATGGTAAATACGGTTTTTATAATAAGCGTCATTTATTCGCTTACGCAGGTGAAGATCAACATTACACCGGAGGAGATAAACGGCTGATTGTTTCTGTAAAGGGCTTCAGGATATTACTCCAGGTTTGCTACGACTTGCGATTCCCTGTATGGTCAAGACATAATTTCAATGACAGCGCTAGCCAACTAGAATATGATGCATTAATCTATGTCGCAAATTGGCCGGAAAGGAGAAGTCATGCCTGGAAAACTTTACTGCAGGCCCGGGCTATAGAAAACCAGAGTTATGTAATAGGTGTAAACAGGGTAGGTAATGATGGCAACGGAATTTACCATAGCGGAGACAGCATGGTAATTAATGCTATGGGGGATGTATTGTATCATAAAGAACGTGAAGAAGATGTTTTTACAATAGTATTGGAAAAGGATCACATAGAAGAGGTAAGAAAGAAGCTTCCATTCTGGAAAGATGGAGATAAATTCATTCTATTAAATGAGTAATACAATAATATCTGCTGGCAGGATCTTTACGGGAGAAGCTTGGTTGAATGAGCATTCTGTGATCATTGAAAACGGAATAATTAAGGATGTAATTTCTTCAGAGCAATTACAAACTGCAGCAGGCCGCTCAGCGGAGATTTTGATTCCCGCTTTCATTGACTTGCAGATATACGGCGCATACGGAAAGCTATTAGCGGTGTATCCTGAAGCTGACTCATTGCACAAGCTTTATGCGTACTGCATAGAAGGAGGAGCAGCGCATTTTCTTCCCACTATTGCTACAAATACAAAAGATGTTTTTCTTAAAAGCATCGATGCTGTAAGAGAATATTGGGAAGAAGGAGGGAAGGGATGTCTGGGAATTCACCTTGAGGGGCCTTGGATAAATAAGCATAAACGCGGAGCTCATATAGAAGAAGAAATCCATTCGCCTTCGTTGGATGAGGTGAAGGAATTGCTAGGGTATGGAAAGGGGGTAATTCGAATGATAACCCTGGCTCCGGAAGTTTGCGACAGATCTGTGGTTGAGTACATTCTTCAGCAGGGAATTGTAATCTCAGCGGGTCATAGCAATGCATCGTATGAAGAAGCTAATATGGGATTTCAGAGCGGTATAACAGCAGTAACGCATCTATACAATGCTATGAGTGGTTTGCAGCATAGACAAGTGGGGCTGGTGGGTGCGACGTTTTTACATCCATCCGTAAGAGCAAGTATTATAGCAGATGGCCATCACGTTGATTATACTGCAATAAGGATCGCTAAAAAGCAAATGCAGGATCGTTTATTTCTCATCACAGATGCAGTTACCGAAACCTCAACAGGTGCATACCCACATTATCCCGTAGGAGATAAGTATGAAGCTTCAGGAATTTTAAGCGGGTCTATGATAACCATGCATAAGGCAGTGCTTAACCTTATTGATAAAGCAGGGATAGAGAAAGAAGAAGCCATACGTATGGGGTGTGTATATCCGGCAAAAGTTATCGGACTGGATAATAAATTGGGAATGATAAAGAAGGGTTATCAATCACATATACTTGTTACAGATAAAAATCTCAATAAGGTAGAAACGATCTCATGATGTGGAATCATACATCCGGCGCATCTCAGTGTAAATTCTTTTTATGGCTGAAATGCAACAATCCTCGTCCAAAAAACTTCAGAAAGCAGGAGTAACCAAATTGAAAAAGAATTCTACAAGGATTGATCTTACACCAATGGTAGATCTTGGTTTCCTCCTTATCACCTTTTTTATTTTCACCACAACTTTATCCGAACCAAGATCCATGGGGATCATTTTTCCGAAAGATAGTCCAGATTCAACAAAAGCTCCCGTCAGTAAAGCCTTGAATATTGTTTTTGGCCGGTGATGATAAAGTGTATTACTACCATAGTAATAAAGTTGGGGAATTAAACTGTACCAATTTTTCCGCAAAAGGCCTGAGAGCTGTGATTCGACAAAAGAAACAGAAGGTGAAACAACTTTTCGGAGATGACAAGGAAACAATTATCCTGATACATCCTTCTTTAGCTTGTTCTTATCAGAACATCATTGATGTACTGGATGAGATGTTGATTACAGATATAAAAAAATATGTATTACTCGATGATAAAAACACGGCAAAAGCATTAGCTGCAGTAAGCAAGCAACCTTGCTGAATCTACTGTTGCCTTCTGGCATCGTAATTGTTTTTTACAAGCGAACCAGTTATTAAAAAAGATAACGAATGAGTATCCAGAGTTTACAATCCTTTTTTAACGAAGCGGAAGGTTACCTTAACGTGGTTGCCGACAAAAGCGGGCGCTTAACGTTGAAGGTTTTGGATACCAATGGAAGAATGGCAAAGTCTTTGACAACTAATATAACTGAGGGTATCCAAAAACTTGCATTGAATTTAAGTGATCTGAGTAGCGGAATGTATGTGCTGAATGCCTTTAATGATGGCACTTTCCTTAAGTCTTTCAAGTTTATTAAACAGTAGTCTTTCAATTGGGGGTATGTATATTAAGGCCTCGCTTCCTTTAGGCGAGGCAATTTTTTTGCCTCAAATCGAGTAATATTTTCCGCAGTATTTCCCCACGTTGTTTATGCAACTATCTTTAAACAATATTTGCATCTTCCAGATCACCATCATTTGTAAACGCAAAGCCAGTTAATTGATCCTGCTTCGTCATATACCTTTCCTTAGAGCAGTTTTCTTTTACAGCATTACTGCTTTCGGAGGACCACAAGGGCATTTTGGAATGATGCTGAAGACCTTTGTTCAGAAGCGGCACGATGTAAGTGAACAGGAGCTTTTAGATTACAATGCATTTTGCCAGATGTTACCTGGCGCCTCATCAACTCAAACCGTGTTGCTCATAGGGTATAAGCGTGGGAGATTTCCATTGGCGATCCTCACGCTTCTTATATGGATGTTACCCGCATGTATATTAATGGGCGGTCTTTCTTTTTTGCTGAGTTATGACATCTCGATAGATAATAATGTTTTCAGGTTCATTCAACCCATGGCTATTGGGTTTATCATTTTCTCAAGCTACAGGCTTTCTAAGGTTGCGGTGCATAATACTATCACAACAGTCATTATGATTGTAGCGAGCCTTGCTACTTTTTTATTCTTTAAAACACCTTGGGTTTTTCCTATCCTGATAATTCTGGCCGGGATCTCCACAAATTTCAGCGATAAGCGAATTCCGCAAAAAGGAACTCCTCCTAAGAAAATACGCTGGGGAAATATTTTGTTGTTCTTTAGTTTGTTTGCAGTAGCTGGATTCTTTTCGGAAACCGCACGTAAAGAAAACTGGGAGAACCGGAGAGTGTTCAATCTTTTTGAAAACTCTTATCGTTTCGGAAGCCTGGTATTTGGAGGCGGAGATGTATTAATGCCGATGATGTATGAACAGTATGTAATTCGCCCGGTTGAAAAGCCAAATCCTTCCCGAGCAAGAATGTCTAAAGAAGAATTTCTTACGGGTGCGGGAATAGTAAGAGCTATACCCGGGCCTGTTTTTTCCATTGGCGCTTACACGGGCGGAATGGTAATGAAAAATGAAGGCAAGGACCTTCAATTGTTAGGGTGTATTATTGGTGCAGTCGGATTGTTTTTGCCAAGTGTGTTATTAGTCTTATTCTTTTTTCCTGTGTGGCATAATCTAAAGAAATATGCCGTTATTTATCGATCCTTGGAAGGAATCAACGCTTGTAGTGTTGGAATAATGGCAGGTGCATCTTTGTTCTTAATGAAAGATGTTGCTATTGCAGAAATAGCTACAAAGAATATAATTGGCTTGATAGATATTATAGTAGTTACAGGTACGCTTGTTTTACTGGTTAGAACCAAAATTCCGCCTCCTGTTATAGTAATTGTTTGCTTAGGTTTAGGTTATCTTTCCGCTTATTTATAGTAGCCTGCGATCTCTATTTCTTTGCGTACATTTTCTGGTAGAAGATATCTCACAGACTTTCCTTCTCTAATTTTGTTTCTGATCTCCGTAGCTGAAATTTCTAAAAGAGGAGCTTTGATAATCTGAACATTTGTAGAAGTCGAATCAACCGGAAAGCCAGGCCGTGGATAGATAATGAAATGATAATCTCGTATGAGGCGCTCATAATTCTTCCAGCGATGAATATTTTGAAAGCTATCGCTACCAAGGATCAGGGTAAATTCATACTCCGGGTATTTTTCAGTGAGATACGTGAGCGTATCAATTGTGTAAGATGGCTTCGGTAGTTTGAATTCAACGTCAGAAGCTTTTAGCCTGGGATCTTCTTCAATACACATCTGCACCAGATGCAAACGTTGGTACTCGTTTAATAAAGTGGAAGAATGTTTGAGCGGATTTTGCGGAGATACAATAAACCAAACCTGGTTAAGAGAAGAGGTATCTGCTATATGGCTGGCAATTATTAGATGACCTACATGAACAGGATTGAAGGAACCAAAATATAAGCCAATTTTCATGTAATTAATTGATAATCAATTAGCATTCTTCTACCAGGATGTTTTCCGCTTCATTTAATCTAAGGCTGAGACAATAGCCGGCGACTGTGATTGATATAGGATCCCCCAATGGCGCTATTTGTTCAACCTTCACCATTTCTCCCGGCACGCATCCCATTTCCATCAGCTTGATAAAAATATCATCTTTCTCGAATGAATGAATGATCGCTTTCTTTCCTGCCTTTATTTCTGATAGCCTTTTCATCTCAACAAATGTATACAGCGGCATATTCTATTTGTTACGAAATTTGGAGCAATCATTTCATAAATGGTAAAATTCACCAACCACGACCGAAAACTAATAATACGGAACCGAAAACATCTCAGGGAGTTCTTGCCGATCATCTTTCGAAGGGAAAAGAAAAAGCTTAGATCACTCCAATATGTTTTTTGCTCCGATGAATACTTACTACAGATCAACAAAGGATTTCTCAAGCATGACTACTATACTGATATTATAACTTTTGATCTTAGTTCTTCTAGCGAGGTTGAAGGGGAGGTGTACATCAGTTTAGATAGAGTTAAAGAAAACGCCTTAAGCTTTTCTCAATCATATTATAAAGAGTTATTAAGGGTTATAATACATGGAGCGCTTCATCTTTGTGGTTACAAGGACAAAACAAAAAGCCAGGTAGCAGAAATGCGTAAAACGGAAGATCTCTACTTGCTTTTGTTTGAAAATACCCTCGATAAATAAGATGCTGTATATAAAGTTATTTATTCTTACCCTCGTGCTTCCTGTTGCTTTATGGAGCCAAAGCATTGTTACGTTAGAGCAGCGTACCATCACTTGGAAAATTGAAAAAGATACTTCCATTGTAAACTGGAACAGCTCCTTTAAGGGATACGAAGAACTCTCTCAACAAGAGAAGGATATCTTTTACTGGACAAACTATTCAAGAAAAAATCCTGTAAAGTTTTGGGACAGTGTGGTTATGCCATTGATCAGTATCTATCCACAGTTAAGTGGGAAATATGCCGCATCATTAAAGGCAGACCTGTTTAGATCTGGAAGCCTCCCGATGTTTTCGCTGAATTCTACTCTTAACTCTACGGCAAGAGCTCATGCGATCGACATTGCAGGGAAGTCAGCTACGGTTAGTCATACCTCAACGGATGGCACCTCTTTTTCCAACCGCCTTCAAAATGCTGGAATAAAATATTGCGGGAGCGAGAACATGAGCGTCGGTTCGGGAGATGTAGTTCTTTCCCTTGCGCTTTTATACCTTGATATTGGGTTAGAAGATTTAGGCCACAGAAAGACCCTGCTTAACCCGACATACGTAGAAATGGGAGTAAGCTCAGCCAAGTACGGAATTAGCCAAACCTTCTTTGTGCAGGATTTTTCTTGCAAGCAAGATTAAGTTCCACGTGGAACAATATGGATTTCAACTATTAGTTAAGATTACTTCTATAAAACTTCTTTATGGCCGTTTCACGTGGAACGGCTTTTTTCATCAACTATATTTGCAGACTTATGTTTCCAGAATATGATGTAATTGTAGTGGGGGCTGGTCATGCCGGTTGCGAAGCCGCCGCTGCTGCTGCTAATCTTGGTAGTAGAGTACTGTTGGTTACGATGAATATGCAGACAATTGCTCAAATGAGCTGTAACCCGGCAATGGGAGGAATTGCTAAGGGGCAAATTGTAAGAGAAATAGACGCTTTGGGTGGATATAGCGGAATTGTGACCGATAAAAGTACCGTTCAGTTCAGAATGCTGAACAGGAGTAAGGGGCCAGCGATGTGGAGCCCAAGAGCTCAAAGCGACCGGATGCTATTTGCCGCTACTTGGAGAGAGATGCTGGAGCAAACCATGAATGTCGATTTCTACCAAGACATGGTTCGGTCTATATTAGTAAAAGGCAATAGGGCATGTGGAATCGTAACGGGGCTGGGACATGAGATTAGGTCTAAGGCGGTAGTGATAACCAGCGGGACATTCTTAAATGGAATCATTCATATTGGAGAGAAGCAGTTTGGGGGAGGCCGTGTAGCAGAGAAAGCCGCCACTGGTATTACTGAACAGTTGATAGAGTTGGGTTTTCAAAGCGACAGGCTGAAAACGGGAACGCCACCACGGATTGACGGTCGTAGTCTAGACTATAGCAAAATGGAAGAACAAAAAGGGGATGAGGAAATCTCCGGTTTTTCTTACCTGGATACTCCTAAACTTAAAGCAGCAGATCAGCGTAGCTGCTATATTACCTATACTTCACAGGAGGTACATGATACTCTTAAAACAGGCTTTGAACGCAGTCCGATGTTCGCCGGCAGAATTGAAGGGGTTGGACCGAGATATTGCCCTAGTATAGAAGATAAGATAAATCGTTTTGCCGAACGTGAAAGGCACCAGCTTTTTGTTGAACCTGAGGGCTGGAATACAGTAGAAATTTATGTAAATGGATTCTCTACTTCATTACCGGAAGATGTGCAATATGCTGCATTAAAAAAAGTTCCCGGGTTTGAGAACTGCAGGTTCTTTCGGCCAGGGTACGCTATTGAATACGATTATTTTCCACCAACACAACTCAAGTACTCGCTTGAAACGCAACTAATTGATAATCTTTATTTTGCAGGACAGATTAATGGTACCACCGGCTACGAAGAAGCTGCCTGCCAAGGTTTAATGGCGGGAATAAATGCGCATCAAAAAAGCAGGGAGCTGGAACCTTTTATATTAAAAAGGAACGAGGCTTACATAGGTGTTTTGATTGATGACCTTATAACAAAAGGAACTGATGAACCTTATCGTATGTTCACCAGCCGGGCTGAATTCAGAACATTACTTCGGCAGGACAATGCAGATATGAGGTTGACAGAACTTAGTTATAGGCTTGGATTGGCTTCACAGGAAAGAATGGATAAAGTAATCGCTAAACGAATCGGCGTTGAAAAGATAAAGAACCTCCTGGGTCATGTTACCATTGAGCCTTCTCAGATCAATGAGTATTTGTCTACGATCAATTCAGCACCACTTACCGAAAAGCAAAAAGCAAATAAGATACTACTTCGACCAGATGTGGACCTGTTATCGTTGATGAAATATGTTCCTTCTTTAAAAGAAGCAATAGAGAGTTACAATGAAGAGACACTTCAACAGGCGGAGATCCAAATAAAATATGAACGTTACATCGAGAAAGAACAGGATATAGCTAAGCGAATGAGCCAAATGGAGGAACTTGTAATTCCTGATTCATTCGATTATGATAAGATATCTGCATTGTCTAACGAAGCTTTGCAGAAATTTAAGAAGATAAAGCCTAGAACACTTGGCCAGGCAAGTCGTATCAGCGGAGTTAATCCAAGTGATGTGCAGATATTGATGGTATATATGGGCAGATGACCTTTACTGCACAGAGAGAATAACGATGAACATAAGCTGGCTTCAAAAAAAATATTTCTATATTCAATCATGGATTTTGGAAGAGTTCCCGAAGCGGAATTAAACAACGTACAATTTGCATTGCCCAAAGATCCGGAGGGCAATAAAAAAGTTTTAAAAAAAGCAGGAAAAGCGGATGCGCCAAAGATCTACATAGGGTGTGCTAAGTGGGGAAGAAAAGAATGGGTGGGAAAAATATATCCTCCTAAAACAAAAGATGCACAATTCCTTGATGAGTATTTGAAGCACTACAATTCTATTGAACTGAATGCAACACACTACCGCGTTCACAAACCAGATATTATTAAATGGGCGGAGAAAGCAAAGGGTAAAAATTTTGTTTTTTGTCCTAAAGTTCCTCAAAGCATCTCTCACTTCAGCTCGGCATTTCAAAATCCGACAACGCAGGCACAAACAGATGATTTTCTCGCTGCGGTTTCTGAATTTGCTGAACATCTTGGTCCCATATTTCTGCAGGTGAGCGATAAGTTTTCACCTAAGAAAAAGAAAGAATTATACGTCTACTTGTCTACGCTTCCTAAAGACATTAAATGGTTTTTTGAAGTCCGCCATCCTGAGTGGTTTACTGATGAAAATGAGAAAAAAGAGTTGTTCAACACCTTATATAAGCTCGGTATCGGCGCGGTGATCACTGACACTGCAGGAAGGAGAGACTGCTGTCATATGCATTTAACTACACCAACCACGTTCATAAGATTCGTAGGAAATAGTTTACATCCTACCGACTATACAAGGATAGACGATTGGGTGAAGCGAATAAAGAATTGGATAGATTGCGGTTTGCAAGAGTTGTACTTCTTTATGCATATGCATGATGAAGCCTATTCGCCAGAACTGAGTGTATATTTAGCTGAACAATTGAATAAGAAATGTAAGCTGGAAGTTATGATGCCGAAGTTCGTAGCTTAAATTTTTTATCGTAAGATCGTAACTGAACCCATGAGCTTACTTACCCCGTTTCCTGGCTCAATAATATAAAAATAGGTTCCTATGGGAAGATCTTTTCCTTTTGCAGTTCCATCAAATGGCGTATCATATCCTATAGAATGGAAAACCAATCTTCCATAACGATCAAACACCTGTACTCTACATTTTAAAAAGCTTTTCAGCAGGCTGATCTCCCAACGGTCGTTAATGCCATCCTTATTAGGAGAGAAGGCGCCGGGCACTCTAAAATCTTTTGTGATCACTTTTACCTCAACTTCATCTGCAGCAATGCATCCATCAACTGAAGTAACTGAAAGGTGATATATTGTTGTACTAACAGGAGATGCGATCGGATTATATACATCGGCCTGGCTTAACGACATTGCCGGAGACCATGAATAAGCTGCATTGATATTAGTATCCTTTGCTGCAAGTCTTGCAGAACCCAAGTGCATGATCTCAACGTCTCTTCCTGCATCAGCGATCGGGGTAATTTTTTCTGAGATAATTATGCTATCCTTTGCAATGCATCCATTAAGATCGCTCGCAACAGAATAGGTTCCCGGAGTATTTAAAATATTTATTATTGACGCAGTTGCTCCCGTATTCCATTTATATGTGCTGCCCGGATAGAATGCATTTAGTAAAAGACTCTCGTAAGTACACAAAGCAGTATCCTTTCCCAGATCCAATAATGGCAAAGGCCATTGCGCTATGTTGATAGTATCGAACACATAACAACCATTATTCTTTAAGCCCTTTGCCCAGTATGATCCAGGTGTTGTCGCGAATGTGCTATTTGCATTCACACCATTGCTCCAGCTTATATTATCTGCATTTGTTTGTACAGGCAACAACAAACTGTCTCTTTCACAGAAGTAAGTTTGTGAAGGATTGATATTGATATAGGGATCGCCATTTACTACCCGAAAAGTATCTATATTAAAACACCTGTCTGAATAGGTGTGTATTAACAGGTATGTTCCAGGAACAGAAACATTTAAAGTGTCTGCTGTGCTTCCATTACTCCACAGGTAACTGTCAGATGCATTATTTACAGTTGAAGCAGTAAGTGTAGTAGGAAAAGCAGAACATACTAATGTGTCCTTGCGATGATAGAAAGCTATAGAATCTTTGATCGTTATTACAATACTGTCTGAAACGGTAAGATTACACGCAAGTCCTGTTGAAAAATATATAGTGAATGATTCTGTTCCTTCTGAGATATTATCGAGCACTGCAGAAAGCGGAAATGTTTTTAGTGTATCAGTCGCGGCAAAAGAAATGGTAGAGGGCAAAGGGGTGAAATCAGCTCCGGCAATAGCAGCGCCACCGTAGGCGATGTTTACATCGAATGGATTATTAGAATTATTTGCTCTTCTTAATTTGAGTGTTGCATCCTTACACCCTTCTACCAAAACTATATTACCTGTAGAATCGGTTAAGGCTGCGTCACTACCCACCTGTATGCTTCCGTTAGAACTAAAACTGCTGGCTTCTAGAAATACACCGCTGTCATATTGCCCGTCAGTAACATCTGCAATGGCCAACTTAATGTGATATATATTACAAGGTTGAACTTTTGCAGCAGCCGTTAAAACAACCGTATAGCCATTATAGGTAACTACGGATCCGTTGTTTTTTACATAATACCGCGTAAAGGGAGAACCGGAGCCAAGGTTTGTACAGAATGTTATATTGCCGGAAGAACCCGCTACCCCGTCATTAATACTATTGACCGAAACCGGAATATTTGTATTTGGAACTAAGGCAATATTCGTTTTTTGAGTAAAACCCGGACCTGAAATAAGAAATGCAAATACATCATTGTATTGAGAGCATGTAAATTGTCCGTATTCTTCTGAAGCGAAAATGTAATTAACCTTAATGCTATCACCTTGGGGAATAAAATCAAATTCTAGTACACAAGCGTCTCTCGTATTTGAGCCCAGGTCGGTATCGCCTGGTTGATTTGTGCCAATACTTGCCAGGTTGGTAAAGGTTCCATCCGCTCCAAAAGATGTTCCCTGCGTTTTAGCTCTACCAGTGGTAAGAAGGATACCCGAAGAAATAGGAAAACTTCCTGCAACACTCTGGAAAGTACCTGCAGATGTACTGCTGCCTGTGTACTGCGCATTTAAAATCGTCACTCCGGGCCCTGTAATTTTTTGGGCAAGTGTTGTAGCATCGCTGACTGTAGCGATGTTTAATTGTCCTGAGGCCGAATTACATAGCGCAATAAATAATAAGCCTAATAAAAATCTATAGGAAAACACAGTCAATAAAATTACTATTTAGTTTTTTCGTCAGCGGATAATTCTGGATCAGAGGATCTCTACATAAATAGGACAATGATCACTGTGCTGTATATCAGGATAGATCTCAGCATCTTTTATCCTGTCTTTCAGGCTTTCGGTGGTAGTGATATAATCTATTCTCCAGCCTTTATTCTGTGCTCGTACTGTTGGAAACCTCCTGCTCCACCAACTGTAACTATCTCTTCTTTCAGGATGTATATGCCTGAAAGTATCTACATAGCCATTACTCAGGAACTTCTCCATCCATGCTCGTTCTTCCGGTAAAAAGCCACTGGTCTTTATATTGCCTTTCGGATTATGAATATCGATTTCACGATGTGCAATATTGTAATCACCGCAAATGATTAAATTAGGTCTTGTCTTTTGCAACTCATCTAAATAGGCGACAAACTCATCCAGCCATTGATATTTGTATGTCTGCCTTATTTCACCCATAGTGCCGGAAGGAAAATAAACGTTCAGCAATGTGACGTCTCCAAGATCCAAACGTAAAACCCTTCCTTCATAATCACTTTGTTCAATACCATTACCAAAGAAAACATTATCAGGATCGATCTTCGTTAACACAGCCACTCCGCTATAACCTTTCTTTTGAGCAGCAAACCAGTACACTTCAAATCCTAATTCGTTCAAGGCGGTTACATCCACCTGGTCCTGCGTTGCTTTTACCTCCTGCAGGCAAACGATATCAGCAGGGTCTGTTTTCAACCATTCAATAAAACCTTTATTGATCGCAGAACGAATACCGTTGACGTTATAAGATATGATACGCATGTAAAATGTATGGAGATGAAAACTATAAAGCCTCGTTAGTCGTTGGCTTTTTGCACTTCGTTGTAAGTATTATGGCCCCGTGTTCTGCAGCTTTACCGTAAATGTCTATCGCTTTCGAACCTTTAACCACAGTAACAGATTCAATGTCTTTTGGATTTATTGATTCTACATCAGCCACCTTCACCTGCTGTCCATCTACTACCCATAATGGCGAAGTTTCTATTGATTTCCTATGTCCGCAATAAAATTTGATGGGTGTTGATCGAACCATCGTCGAAGGCGCTATACTTAGTCCAACGATCTTAGTATTAACCTCTTTATCGGTTTGCCTTTGTGCAAAAGCAGATAAGGCGATGGTAAAAAATATTATTGTAAACACTAGTCCCTTCATCAGTTCATCTTATTAGGTACTATCAAATCAAAAGGAGGAATATTCACATCAAAAAGCTGCTTGCTATCCAGGTTTTCCATTTCATAGGTGCCATACATCTTACCCATTTCGCTCTTCAGGTTACAACCACTTACATATTGGTACTGCTCACCGGGCTTTAATACAGGCTGTTCACCCACTACACCTTCGCCTTCCACTTCACGGTTCTCACCGTTGCTGTCGAAGATATGCCAGTGCCTTCTCTGAAGCTGAATAGTAAAGCTGTTCTTGTTTTCAATGGTGATGCGGTAGGCAAACATATATTCGCCCTGCTGCGGATTGCTGTAATCCGCCTGGTAAAATGTTTCTACACTTACAAGTACACCTTCTGAAACCTTCGACACCATTAAAATTGCTTTGTAGTAAAGTTAACCATCCGAACTGTAAGAAGAAAGCTATTTTTTATGGTACCAGCTGCAGCGTTACATGGCATTGCTGTGGCCATTAGAGAGACATCGCTCCTAAACGTTCAGAACCTGTACAGATCAACCTCCCGGACCATATCCCATACGCTATTTATTAGCCATTTGCTAATCTGCTAATTAGCTAATTATACTCATTTACTGTAATTTCGACGCTCATTAAATGTGCCTCGTAGCGAACCGGAACCTGAAGTGTGCGACGCAACGATGAAAAATAGAAATTCTGCTGCCGGGCCCATAAAAACTAACTAAATACAATAGGATGGCTGAAGTGATATTGATGCCGAGATTGAGCGACACCATGACGGAAGGCGTGATCGCTGCATGGCATAAAAAAGTGGGTGATGCTGTGAAGAAAGGAGACCTGCTGGCAGAGATTGAAACCGATAAAGCAACGATGGAACTGGAAAGCTACCAGGAAGGAACGATCCTTCATTTGGGCGGCGATACCGGTAGCAAATTACAGGTGAACGATCTGCTCGCAATTATTGGAAAGAAAGATGAAGATGTGAGTGCGTTGGTTGCAGAACATAGTGGTGGAGGTGATAAGGCTGTAGGCGGTAGGCAGGAGGAGGGAGCAAATAAGTCAGCGGTCAGCGGTGAGCAGTCAACGAGTGGACAAAATTCCGAAGGCACATCTCAAAACAGCAAACAAGAAAACCCAAGCGAGAAACAAGAAACTTCAAACGACTTCACATCCATGGATGAAGTGGTGTTGATGCCGCGATTGAGTGATACAATGACGGAAGGCGTGATCGCTGCATGGCATAAAAACATTGGCGATAATGTAAAGAAAGGAGAAGTGCTGGCAGAGATAGAAACGGATAAAGCTACCATGGAACTGGAAAGTTATAAAGATGGTGTGCTGCTTTACCAGGGCGCAAAAGCCGGAGAAAAAATATTAGTGAATGATCTGCTTTGTATCATCGGCAAACAAGGATTTGATGTAGATAGTGTAGTGAAAGGATTGAAAAGTAACGCAGGTAAACAACCTACCGCAGCTACACAAGAAGATCAGCAAAAAGCAGAAGGCGATGTATCAAAAGGCGGAACTGCAGGAAACATTCCTGCCCAACCGGTACCATCACAAGGTCAGCAACCACAGCAAGTGGTGAATGAAGGAAGAATACTGGCTTCTCCACTTGCAAAAAAATTAGCTTCAGAAAAAGGGATTGATCTCAAATACGTTCAGGGCACAGGCGATAATGGAAGAATAACCAAATCAGATATAGAGAATTATAAGCCATCAGCAATCAGCAGTCAGCAGTCAGCGGCCAGCAATCAGCAATCAGCAGTCAGCTCTCAGCCATCATCTGGGCAGGTGAGCTTTGAAGAGGTTCCTGTTTCACAAATGCGTAAAGTGATCGCAAAGCGTTTGGCAGAAAGTAAATTCTCTGCGCCGCATTTCTATCTCACAATGAGCATAGATATGGATGCAGCGGTTGCCGCAAGAGGAAAACTCAATGAAACGAGTAAGGTGAAGATCTCTTTCAACGATATCGTATTGAAAGCCGTTGCAGTTGCATTAAAGCAACATCCTAAAGTGAATAGTAGTTGGCTGGGCGATAAGATCCGCATCAATCATCATGTAAATATTGGCGTAGCTGTAGCAGTAGAGGAAGGTTTGTTGGTTCCTGTTGTGAGATTTGCAGATGGAAAATCTTTAAGCCAGATCGCCGCTGAAGTAAAAGACTTCGCTCAAAAAGCAAAAGATAAAAAGCTCCAGCCTTCAGATTGGGAAGGAAGCACATTTACGATCTCCAACCTTGGTATGTTTGGTATAGAAGAATTTACCGCCATCATCAATCCGCCAGATGCATGTATTCTTGCCGTTGGTGGCATCTCGCAAGTACCCGTGGTGAAGAACGGCCAGGTAGTTCCGGGCAATGTGATGAAAGTAACACTGAGCTGTGATCACAGAGTGGTGGATGGCGCTACTGGCGCTGCATTTCTTCAAACACTAAAAGGGTTATTAGAAGAACCGCTGAGGATGTTGGTGTGATCCTGAAAATATAGTCCCGCCTAAAAGCGGGATTTTTTATTTTCTAGGGCCCCAGACAACGGGAAGCAGTATCGAAATTCCCACTAAAGCAAATGCAGGTCCGCAAGCTACTGAAAGTTCCACAGGACCTCCTGTAACTTCCTCAGGACCTCTTGAAAGTTCCACAGGGCCTCCTGCAACTTCCACACGACCTCTTGAAAGTTCCACAGAGCCTCCTGCAACTTCCACACGACCTCTTGAAAGTTCCACAGGGCCTCCTGCAATTTCCACAGGACCTTCTGTAACTTCCTCGGCACCTCGTGCAACTTCCACACGACCTTCTGAAATCATCTTATGTGCGTATAAGCCAGTTGAGTTATAATCGCAAGAGCAAGCCTTAACACCAACTTTGACCTTTTAGCCAGAAATTTACCATATGCAGAGAACCCTGGTCTGTGTCGTATTTTGTATCAGCTATTTCTATTCCCCGGCCCAGAACCTGGTAGGCAATAAAGGTTTTGAAGAGAGGAACCTCTGCATTGAGTACAGTAAAAAATGTGCACCCGAAGCCTGGTTCTTCATTCCCCGATATACCGAGATGTCACCGGTAGAAGCAGACAGCAATCATTACGAGATTATATTAATGGGTAATGCACACCGCCCCTACAGCGTAGGTAATTATTGGTATACTAAAATGTTCTGCTCATTGGTGGCTGGCGAAAAATACCAGTTGAAAATGCGGATCAATACCAAAGGGTTTGAATTTGATTACATCGACATCTGGACGGGAGAAAGTGAACCGTGGCGCGGGAAGTACATGATGGCCAATATTCATCCTGCATTTAAGATCATTAATGACAGCATAGCTGGTGGAAAGCTAAACAACTGGAGAGATGTTTCTTTTACATTCACCGCGAAAGGTGGAGAACGGTTTATAATGCTGGGAAATATTTCGCAGGAGCCTTTGATGAACGCAAGAAAAAAAGCCAGGAAGAATGATCGTATCGAATATTGGGTGGATGATGTAGAATTAACAGCAGTCAATCCACATGTCGGTGATTGCCCGGAATATGAAGCCATCAAAGACCAGGTGTACCGGAATGATTTTCGTCATCCATCGAAGTTCATAGATAATGTTGAGATCGACACATCATTGATCAAAAGAAAAACTCAGGTAAAAGATCCTGAACCTCCGGTGATCATCACACCTAAGACAGACACACTCATCATTCCCGATGTGTTATTCAAATTTGATAAGAGCGATCTCAATCCAAAATTCATTAACCGCCTTGATAGTTTTGTAAATGCGATCAAAGCAAGATCATTCACCAAACTTCTCATCACCGGGCATACTGATAATTATGGAACGGATGGGTATAATGTTAAACTTTCACAAGACAGGGCTAATACGATCAGGGAATACCTCTTGTCAAAACTGATGATCAATGCTGATGTAGTAGAAGCAAAGGGCTACGGCGAATCTCAACCAAGATCAACAAATGAAACATCACAAGGAAGGCAATTAAACAGGAGAGTAGAGATCATCATTTATTACTGACCAAACAGACCTGTGTTTCTAAGATCGATCAGGCTGGTTTGCGGCGATATCCTTTTGGCTCGTAAAAATCTTCTTAACTCAGATGCATCATAGTTAGGCGCATTAGCATCAAAACTGCTCACTCTCACTTTTCCGGAAGCATGAATGAATTGATTGTTGCCGATCCACATACCAACATGCACAACACTTTCTGGCCTGTCGCCTTCAGCTTTTCTGCCGAAGAATAAAAGATCGCCGGGTTGTAAATTCTGCCAGCCGTTTTTTGTGTCGATCTCTTCACCGATCATTATTTGTTGAGATGCATCTCTTGGTAATACCAATCCATTCATGAAATAAACCGTCTTGGTAAAACCACTGCAATCAACTCCTTTAAAAGAAGTGCCGCCCCACAAATAGGGAAGTCCCATTAATTGCTTAGCGGTTTGAATAAAATTATCGGTTGAAGGTTGCCTTGATTTTTTCCATTCTTCCAAAGGCATGCTATGCTCTTTCCAGATGTAAGCTTTTCTGCCGTCCGGCAACTTCGTTTCGTAATGGTCACCCATGGTTCCTGTAAGCTCAAGTACATTTCCATATACAAGATCACTTACAGTAGCTGCTGATGCGGATGCTTTTTCATAAGCAAAGCCATATGGTTGCGTGTAGATGATCTTGGGTTGTTGCTGCCATTTGATGAACTGTGCATCATCCATTCTTTCAATTGCATCACCATCAACCCATGCTAAATATTTATCGGGAGTTTGTACAAGAGACCAACCTCTTTCTCTTTTCCAAATAGTAACAGGCGTTCCAAGTGTTGCCTGAGTGGCGAGTTCTGCTTTATGTGCAGG
>JAEZDC010000100.1 GCA_023429825.1 Bacteroidota bacterium
AAGACGGGAACGGCGGTAGTCTCACAATAGACAGTGTGTATGAAACGAAAGGTACAAAAGTCGATATGGAGATTCCTTCAACCTACACTTTCGGTGTAGCATTCAATAAAACGATCTTAATTCCGAATGTAGGAGCTGTAAACAAATGGATGATCGGGGCCGAGTTTGAAACAGCTAAATGGACACAGTTCAGATACGCTGGTCTTACGGATAAACTTAATGATTATTGGCAACTCAGAATCGGAGGTTCGTTTCTTCCTAAGTTTGAAAGAGCAGGAACACTCGCTTTATCTACCTATCGTGCAGGATTAGTTTTCGGGCAAGATTATATCAATGCAGATGGAAAAGGATTGAAAACATTTTCGGCAAATTTGGGAATTGGTGTGCCTATTGCAGGAAGAGGCTTTGCGAGAACACAATTCACTATTTTGAATTTAGCAGCTGAGTTCGGTAAAAGAGGCACTAACATCAATAATGTAACTGAAACCTTTTTCAGAGTTTCTGCAGGATTAAGCTTCAGCGATATCTGGTTTATCAAGCGTAAATATGACTAATAAAAGCACACATATTCTAATACATTGGGCAGCCCTTTTTGCAGGCTGCTTTTTTGTTAGTGCTTGCGAGAATAAGATGGAGGATGTTCAACGCCTTGGAAAAAAAAATATTAAAATAGAAGAAGCTAAGAACGTTCAAAGCTTTTTAAGTCAGAATGCTTTGCTGAAGGCCAAACTAACCGCACCGGTCATGCTGAGATATGTTGCGGACACGGCTAAAATAGAATTTCCTAAAACACTCCGTGCGGATTTTTATGATAGCAGCCTGAGGGTAGAAAGCCAGCTATTTGCGAAATATGGTATTTATAAAGAAAACGAAAGCAAGGTTTTTTTAAAAGATAGTGTTGTCGTTTTCAACATAAAAAGAGATACTCTTTTTTGTAATGAACTCTGGTGGGATCAATCATTAGGAACTTTTTTTACCGACAAGCCAGTGATTATTCGACAAGTGAGCCCTGTTAACCAGAAAATTTATGGAACCGGGTTAACCGCAGATCAGAACTTTACCTGGTTCAGAATTACAAACCCAACGGGATTTGTGCAGGTGCCGGATAGTACATTACCGGCAAACAACCCCTGACTATTTCACTTCTTCAAAATCTATATAATCTTTATTATCGGTGTCTGATTGCTTATCAGATGATTGAGGACGAACATTTTTCTCCTGTTTATCAAATCTTTGCTGTTGGTACTGCTGCTGTTTCTGCATTTCCCTGATCTTCTTTTTTACCTGCGATGTTGTTCTCGAAATCGGGATAATGAAATCAAATACCAATTTGTACAACAGGTAAATAAGAAATAAATAAAAAAGTATTTTAAGCATGACGGTGGCAAAGGTAGATGCCTGCATTGATTATGCTTGCTATTTTAGAAATACTTAACTAGGGAGAAAATTTGGAACATATTGCCTATGTATACTACATTTGCATCGGACAAAAGCAATCGAAGGGAACGGACTCGTTCCCTTCTCTTTTTCTTACAACTGTCATGGCTATAGAAACTCAAATCGAGCAAATCGAAAAATTAGTTGACCAGGTTTTAGAAAGTGAGCCAGAATTTTTTCGTGTGAATGTTCGCATCAAACCTACCAACAACGTAAAAGTATATTTAGATGGCGATAAAGGTATCGCTATAGATAAATGCGTGTATTTCAACCGTCAGCTTTATAAGTTAATTGAGGAAGCTGGTATGTATCCTGAGGGCGAATTTTCGCTGGAAGTTTCTTCACCAGGAGTTGATGAGCCGTTGAAATTAAGAAGACAATACATTAAGAACATAGGAAGAGATGTTGAAGTGCTCTTTGTTGATGGTACAAAAAAAGAGGGTAAGCTGTTAGAAGTGGCAGAAAGTGATGTCATTTTAGAACATACTACAGGTAAGGGCAAAAAAGCCGAAACAAAACAATTGGTTATCCCATTTGATAATATAAAAACAACAACTGTACAAGTTAAGTTCTGATTCTCTTCATCGAATTTGGAATTTGACTTTTTGGAATTTAAAAAAGAAGAAATGGCAAGTATCAATCTTATTGAAGCATTCCAGGAGTTCAGGGACGTAGAAAATATCGACCGTCCTACACTGATGAAAGTGGTGGAAGACGTTTTTAAAACGCTTCTCAGGAAAAGGTTTGGTAGTGATGAGAACTTCGACGTTATCGTTAACGCAGAAAAAGGTGACCTTGAGATCATCCGTCGCCGTGAGATCGTAGAAGACGGTGAAGTGCTAAACCCTTTGTCTGAAATAGCTTATAGCGATGCTGTTAAAATAGAGCCAGACTTTGAAGTGGGTGAAGAACTTTACCAGGAAATGAACATTTATGATTTCGGTCGCCGTGCAATCCTAGCTGCCAAGCAAACATTGGCCAGCCGTATCAACGACTTGAAGAAAAATGTTTTGGTAAAGAAATATGCAGATAGAATTGGCGAGATCATCAGTGCAGAAGTATACCAGGTTTGGAAAAAAGAAGTGTTGTTGCTTGACGAAGACGGCAATGAGCTGATTCTTCCTAAGTCTGAACAAATACCGCAAGACTATTTCAAAAAAGGCGAGAATATTCGTGCTGTCGTTAGAAGAGTAGACATGAAGAACAACACTCCGGTGATTATTTTGTCAAGAACAAGCCCTGACTTTCTGGCAAAATTGTTGGAGATTGAGGTGCCCGAGATCTTTGACGGTCTTATTTCAATTAAGAAAATTGTTCGTGAGCCTGGCGAAAGAGCTAAGGTTGCAGTTGAATCTTACGATGACAGGATCGATCCTGTTGGTGCATGCGTAGGTATGAAAGGTAGTCGTATCCACGGTATCGTAAGAGAATTGAAGAATGAGAATATCGATGTGATCAACTACACAGCGAATACACAATTACTTATTCAACGTTCACTTACTCCTTCCAAGATCAGTTATATGAATCTTGATACCGAGAAGCATCATGCTGAGGTTTATTTGAAGCCTGACCAGGTTTCCTTAGCAATTGGTAAAAGAGGGGTGAATATTAAGCTGGCTTGTGAACTTACCGGTTACGAAATAGATGTATATCGTGAAGAAGAGGAGCAGACAGAAGAAATGTTTGATATTGATCTTGATGAATTCAGTGATGAGATCGAAACATGGGTGATAGATGAATTGAAGCGTGTAGGTTGTGATACTGCAAGAAGCGTATTAGATCTCTCAACCGAAGAGCTGGAAAGAAGAACAGACCTGGAGAAAGAAACTATCGACGAAGTAAGAAAAGTATTACAGGCAGAATTTGAAAGGGAATAATTAATAGTCATAAGTCAATAGCCAGGAGAGTCATTATTAACTTGGTGACTGATGGCCAATGACTCAAAAAATAAAACATCCATGGACAATGGTCTATGGCTATCGACAAATAAAAGAATTGAATGTCAGAACTGAAATTACCGAGATTATTAGCAGCTGCTAAAGAGTTCAATATCGGGCAAGACACCCTTGTTGATTTTTTAGTAGGCAAAGGGTTTAGCAAAGATGATCTGAAGCCTACCGCAAAGCTTTCAGAAGACATGTATCGTGCTCTTCAGGCAGGTTTTCAAAGCGATAAGGTTGCCAAAACCAAGGCCGATGCCGTAGAAATTCCCAAAGGCGTTGTTGCAGAGAAAAAGAAAAAAGATGAACAGGATATTTCTGTAAAAGCAAAACCTGTCTTCAAAGAAGAGCCTAAACCTGAACCAAAAAAAGAGGAGCCTAAGCCTGAAGTAAAACCTGAGCCGGCTAAAGAAGAACCCAAGCCTGCGGTGGAAGAGGTGGTGAAAGTAGAAGCGCCGGAAATAGAAGGACCTAAGGTTATAGATAAGATCGATCTTTCAAAAATTGACTCTTCAACAAAACCTAAGAAGAGCGTTAAAAAGAAAACTGAAGAGTCTGCGGCTGAAGCTAAGCCAGAAGAAAAGCCAAAGAAAAAATCGAAGAAAACCGAAGCGGTTGAAGAGAAGCATGAAGAAGTTACTCCTCCACCTGTAGAAGAAAAAGAAGAGGAGCCTGTAATTGAAAATATCCAGGCCGAAAAATTAACTGGTCCGAAGATCCTTGGTAAAATAGAGCTTCCAGTAGATAGCGATACAAGACCTAAGCCTACAGAGAAAGCTGCTGCTGGTGGCGCAGGTGCTGGTGAAGCTGAAAAAAGACAGCGTAAGCGTATTCCTATCGAGAAAAAACCAGATGCGCCTCAACAAGGAGGGTTCCAGAGAGGAAGAGGTGATAATCGTGGTGGACAAGGTGGATTCCAGAGAGGTGGTCAGCAAGGGGGTGGTTTCAACCGCGGTGGACAAGGTGCGCCAAGAGGAGGACAAGGTGGCCCTGGAGGCGGAAGAGGAAGATTCGATAGAAATGCAAGACCTGCCGATAAAGAAATTGATCAAAAAGAAATCCAGGATAAGATCAGGGAAACACAAGCGAAACTCGCAGGTGGTAGTGGTAAAGGAAAAAACCTGAAGGCTAAAGCACGTCGTGAGAAAAGACAAGAAGCTGCAGAAGCCGGAGATGTTCAGGACAACAAACTACAAGTAACAGAATTTGTTACCGTAAGCGAGTTGGCCAACCTGATGGATGTAAGCTTCGCTGAAGTGATCAGCAAGTGTATGAGCCTCGGCATCATGGTGTCTATCAATCAACGTTTGGATGCAGAGGTGATAGAACTTGTTGCAGGTGAGTTTGGATACGAAGTTGAATTCATCGGCATCGATGATGCTTCTGATATGGATGAAGAAGAAGAGGTAGATGATGCAGAAGATCTCTCTCATCGTGCACCGATCGTTACCATCATGGGTCACGTTGACCACGGTAAAACTTCTTTGCTTGACTATATAAGAAGAGCGAATGTTGTTGCCGGTGAAGCTGGTGGTATCACTCAGCACATTGGTGCTTACGAAGTACAAATTCCAAACGGTAAACACATCACATTCTTAGATACACCGGGTCACGAAGCGTTCACAGCGATGAGGGCAAGGGGTGCTAAGGTTACCGATATAGCGGTGATCGTGGTAGCTGCGGACGATGCAGTCATGCCGCAAACAAAAGAAGCCATCAGCCACGCACAAGCTGCAGGTGTTCCGATGATCTTTGCCGTAAACAAGATCGATAAAGATGGGGCGAATCCACAAAAGATATATGAGCAGTTAGCACAGATGAACTTACTGGTAGAAAGCTGGGGCGGTAAATACCAAAGCCAGGAACTTTCTGCTAAGCAGGGATTAAATGTTGATCAACTCCTCGAAAAGATATTATTAGAAGCAGAGATACTTGACCTGAAAGCAAACCCTGACAGAGAAGCTACAGGTACCATCATTGAAGCTTCACTTGATAAAGGCCGTGGTTATGTAGCTACGTTACTCGTTCAGAACGGTACATTGAAACAAGGTGATCTTATCGTGAGTGGTCAACACTTCGGTAGAGTGAAAGCGATGTTCAATGAAAGAAACCAGCGAGTGAATGAAGCACCGCCTTCTACGCCAGTTGTAATACTTGGTTTGAATGGTGCCCCACAAGCAGGTGAGAAATTCAAGGTTTACGAAGACGAAGCTGAAGCAAAAGAGATCGCTAATAAGAGAGCTCAGATATTGAGAGAGCAGGGATTGAGAGCAAGGAAACATATTACACTCGATGAGATCGGTCGTCGTTTGGCACTCGGAAACTTTAAAGAACTCAACGTTATCATCAAAGGTGATGTGGATGGTTCGGTAGAGGCGTTAAGTGATTCATTACAGAAATTATCTACCCAGGAAATTGCTGTAAGAGTGGTACACAAAGCCGTGGGTCAGATATCCGAGAGTGATGTATTGCTTGCAACTGCATCCGATGCGATCGTTATTGGTTTCAACGTTCGTCCAAGTAGCCAGGCAAGTAAATTGGCGGAGAACGAAGGCGTTCAGATCAAAATGTATTCGATCATCTATACCGCTATCGACGAGATCAGGAGTGCGATGGAAGGTATGTTGGATCCGAAGGTGCAGGAGAAAGAGATCGCTACTATCGAGATACGTGAAGTATACAAATTTGATAAGGCTACCGTTGCCGGTTGTTATGTAACCGATGGTAAGATGAAGAGGGATAGCAAGATTCGTGTATTCCGCGATGGTATCCTCATCTATCCGAGACAGGAGGGTGGCTTTGCAGAACTCGGCAGCTTGAAGCGTTTCAAAGATGATGTGAAAGAAGTAGCTCAAGGTTACGAGTGTGGTCTAACGATCAAGAACTTCGCAGATATACAAGTTGGTGATACCGTTGTTGGTTACGAAGAAGAAGAAGTAAAAAGAACATTATAGTTCGTTACATCGATATAAAAAGAAAAGGAGTGAATTATCACTCCTTTTTTATTACAACTCTTTCAGAAATATCAGAAACCAACTCCGTAGGAGTTCCCTGTTTGTAAAACCAAATAACGATATCAGAACACTCCTACGGAGTCACGGACGATTTTGATTGTCTTTTTCTATAAACAGAATGCTTCTACGGAGCGGGGTCCGCCTAACATATCATTTTAAAGAAATGAGATAAGCGATTCAATATTGCAGAGTCGCAACTCCGTAGGAGTTCCCTGTTTATAGAAAAAACATTAACCGAATGCAACCACAAATATCCGGCGCCACTCACGCCTCACCATTCACGCCTCACATGATCATTCAGCCAGTTCCGCTAACACCGTCACTCCGCCCTTCACCACCTGGTTCAACTTAACATTTATTTTGGTGCCTACAGGTAATAAAAGATCAACTCTACTTCCGAATTTGATAAAGCCCAGTTCTTCACACTGCTTCACTTGTTGCCCGGCGGTTAAATAGTTAACTATTCTCTTCGCCAATGCCCCGGCGATCTGTTTCACTAATATCGTCCCATGCGAATTCTGTAACACAACGGAGTGCCTTTCATTTTCCGTGGAAGATTTCGGATGCCATGCCACCAGGTATTTTCCTTTATGATATTTACTGTATAAGACCTCTCCACTAATCGGATTACGGTTCACATGCACATTCGCCGGGCTCATGAAAACGCTCACCTGTATGCGTTTGTCTTTGAAATATTCTTCATCCGTCACCTCTTCAATTACCACCACTTTTCCATCTGCGGGGCAGATCACCTGCTTTTCTCCAATGGTCATGTTGCGATAGGGAATCCGGAAAAAAGAAACGATAAAAAGGAATAACATGGCGGAGCCTATGAAGATCAAAGTACTCAGCACAGGCCATCTTTCACTCAAAAACATAAAAGAGGCAATATTGATCAGTCCGAAAATAAGAGCGGCAATACCTATTGAACGGTAACCTTCCTTGTGAATCGTCATGGATAGAAAATTAAAAGGCAAATATAAGTTTTACGTTGAGAGGGGAAGTTTTATGGTCGGTACGGGTAGTTTTTCTCTTGTAATAGCTGAGGTAAAACCCCAAGACCTTCCCATAATAATTCTATCAAGCCCAATATATTTCGAAATCCATGTTGTAAAAATCAAATTGGCTTATTCCATGCGCTCTTCGCTACATTTCTCGCACACTTCAACATGTTTTATGCGCACTTCGAGGTTTTTGATACGCCCTTTGCCAGGTTTCATTCTCTCTGTCCAATTTTTTATTCATGCTGTAGCAGGTTCTTTGCGCTATGAGGCATTTTTCTTAAACACTTCGAGGTGCTTATTCGCCCTTCGATGTATTTGATGCGTTCTTTGCTAGGTTTCATTCTCTCTGTCCATCTTTTATCCATGCATTAGCAGGTTTTGTGGGCATGAGCCATTTTTCTTGCACGCTTCGAGCTGTTTTATGCGCCCTTCGGTAGTTTTAGTGCGGTCATTGAAGTTTTCTCACTTGCAAGTCACATTTGCCCCGGCCAGGTAGTGCCCATTACTATCAGCTTAACTAATACCATTCATAAAATCCTTTTTTCTACCTACAGGCATTCATTATTTTCAACCCCTAATCATTAAATATGAAAAGATATACTTACCTGTTTCTCTTACTACTGGCAGTTGCATGTAAACTCAGCAACACCAATCAAACGGATGAGCCAAATGGAGAACTTTCGGCACTATTTGATAATTATTATAAAGAAAGACTTGAACTGATTCCTTTGGAATCAACTCAAAAAGGAGACACCATCCACAACGATAAATTGTATGCAGATTTCACCGACAGTTACCGTTCAAAGCTGAAAGATTTTTTCAGCAGGTATCTTACCCTCATCTCAAAATTCGACAGGGAAAATCTGAATGCCAACGACAAGGTGAGCTATGATATTTTTAAACGAGAAATGCAACTAACCATAGATGGTATCAACCTGGGCTATTTCGGCAGCTCTATCTTCTATCCCGAGTATCGTTACTTCCCCACCAACCAATTCGCTGGCTTACCTATTACACTCGGGCAGTTGGGGAGCGGTATGGGTAGCCAACCATTTAAAACGGTGAGTGATTACGACCGTTGGGCTAAGAGAGCCTCACAATTTCCGGCATGGGTAGATAGTGCTATCGTGTATATGCAAAAAGGAATGGCAGCAAATGAAGTACTTCCTGCTACACTCGTGCAAAAGATGATACCGCAGATGAATGATATGATCGTAAGCGTTGCAGATTCCAGTTTGTTCTATGGACCTATTACTAGAATACCTGCCAACTTCAGCGATGCAGATAAACAAAGACTGAAAACTGATTATTCAAAACTGATAACAGAACAACTGGTTCCTGCTTATAAAAAGCTGGGTGAATTTTTACAGAATGAATATTTACCTAAAGCAAGAACTACAACTGGCATTGGCGCATTGGCTAAAGGAAATGATTATTACAAGTTCCTCATACGCTATTGGACAACTACAGACAAAACTGCGGATGAGATCTATCAAACAGGCTTGGCTGAAGTGAAACGCATCCGCGGTTTGATGGATAGCGTTAAGAATGCCGTTGGTTTCAAAGGTGATCTGAATGCATTCTTCCAATACATGAGAAGCGATAAACAATTCATGCCGTATAAAACACCTGAAGAAGTTTTGAATGCTTATCGTTCTATACAAGCCAAGATCGATCCGAACCTTGATAAGCTTTTTGGAATGAAACCAAAATCTCCTTTTGAAATAAGACAGACAGAAGCTTTCCGTGCTGCCAGTGCTGCGGCTGAATATGTTTCGCCTTCTGCCGACGGTTCAAGGCCGGGCATTTTTTATGTTCCAATTGTTGACGCAACGAAATTCAATGTAACGAGTGGCATGGAAGGATTGTTTTTGCATGAAGCCATTCCCGGCCATCATTACCAGATCGCTTTGCAACAGGAGAACGAAAAACTGCCTGCGTTCAGAAAATACAATTGGTATGGTGCCTATGGTGAAGGTTGGGCATTGTACACAGAAAGCTTAGGTAAGGAACTGGGCTGTTATACTGATCCTTATCAATACGTAGGTGCATTAGGTAAAGAGATTCATAGAGCGATTCGTTTAGTAGTTGATGCAGGTATGCATTCAAAGAATATGACAAGAGAAGAAGCGATCAAATATTCAATGGAGAATGAACCAATCAGCGAAGCAGGCGCTACTGCTGAAGTAGAACGCTACATGGCAATGCCTGGCCAGGCATTGAGTTATAAGATCGGCTCTTTAAAGATCCAGGAGTTGAGGAATAAGTATACGCAACAACTGGGTGATAAGTTCAAGCTGAAGTCATTCCACGATAAAATACTGAGCCTTGGCGTTGTTCCTCTGGATGTGTTAGATACGGTGATGAATGAATGGGCATCAAAACAAAACTAAAACAGCTACAAACTTTTTAAGCTCTCAATTTTGAGAGCTTTTTTTATTCGGATAGTTTTGCCTGCATGAGGATAGCGGTGAATACACGGTTTTTATTGAAAGATAAATTAGAAGGGTATGGCTATTACATTAATGAATTATCAAAACGAATTGCACAACAACACCCCGAACATGAATTTTTGTTTGTCTTCGATCGCCCTTTTGATGAGCAATTCATCACTTCACAAAATATAACCCCTGTTGTAGTATCACCGCAGGCAAGGCACGCACTTAGTTTTAAATGGTGGTATGATGTAAAGGTTCCTTTCGCCTTAAAGAAATGGAAAGCAGATGTGTTCGTCAGTCTCGACGGATTTTGCAGCTTAACTACAAAAGTGCCGCAGGTATTAGGCATTCACGATCTTGCTTTTTTGCATTATCCGGATCTTATCCCTAAACACCACCTCTGGTATTACAAACTTCAAACGAATAAGTTTTTAAAGAAAGCAAAGCATATTGTTACGGTTTCTGAATTTTCAAAGAATGATATCGTCAGCAGGTATAAAGTGGATGTTGAAAAAATTGAAGTAGTCCACAACGCTGCAAGAAAATGTTTTGATCCGATCGGTTGGGAGGAAAAAGAACAAACAAAAGCAGGCTGGAGCGATGGCAGAGAGTATTTCTTATTTGTGGGCGCCATTCATCCGCGGAAAAATATTTTCAACTTACTCAGGGCATTTTCAAGATTCAAGCAATGGCAGCAAAGTAATATGAAGCTCTTACTGGCAGGAAGACTTGCCTGGCATTCAGATGATATCGTGGATAAACTAGCCACTTACAAATATCGGGACGATGTGGTGTTATTGGACTATGTTCCGGATGAGCAGCTCTCAAAACTTGTTGCCTCAGCTTATGCCTTGGTATACCCTTCTTTATTCGAAGGCTTTGGTTTGCCCATAGTTGAAGCTATGAAAAGCGGAACACCCGTGATCACCTCATCAGTATCGAGTATGCCTGAAATAGGTGGAGAGGCTGCACTTTATGTAGATCCGAATGATTTTGATAATATCGCCACACAAATGATGCGGTTGTATAAAGATGAGCAGTTAAGAGAGACCCTCATCACAGCAGGGAAACTACAGGCTGAGAAGTTCAATTGGGATAGATCGGCGGAAAAACTTTGGACAATTATAGAAGAAGCTTCAGGTACGAAAACAAACTAAGATCAGTTCTTATTCAGCTCCATCAATCTCTTGAACTCACTTACATTACCACGGTTCTTTAATGCATTCCGTATATCTTTTTTCTCTGACGTGGTTAAATGGAAACTGAGCGAAGCGTGTGCATCATCTTTTGACGGTACATATTGAAAATTGAGCCGGTGCAGGTTTTCTCCGTATGCGTTGTACATAAACTGTAGTTGCTGGTTCAAATAGTAATCCTGTAGTTTATAGTAATTGCTTTGCAAAAGGAATAGTGGGCTCGTTGCTTCGCCAAAAAAATTGTCAGCCATGTATGGATTATCCCATTCGCCCATTCGTCTTCCCCGTAGTTGAATGATAACGATCTTACTGGTGTTAGCCTGCAACCATTCTTTAAACGTATTAATAAAACGCAGCGTAGTTTCCAGCCCATAATTATCCCTCAACCCGGCATCCATTATATCCATCACAGGATCTGTGGGTAATAACACGTTTGGTAACACATAAGGAAATGTTGCATTCACACGCAAAGCAGAAAGCACTCTAAGATTATAAGGATCTTGCTTAGCGAACAATGACGTAAAATCTATCGCATCAGGATCAGCAGGAAAAAGCTTCGCAGAATCAACGATCGTTTTCATCAGGAACCGTGCAGGATGCGTTGCTATCGTCATCCGTCTTCCATCCTTAGTAACAACAGAATTGAACAACAGTACGGGTATGTCTGCATTTCTTTCCGCCATTACATAGTCGCCAATTTTTTTATTTAAATGCCCTCTGGTATTCAGGTTCAGCTTTTCCTCAAATGCGTAGCCTCGATCTTTATTATACTTATACCCGTTGATGTCAACCGTTTGCACCGGAGCAACCAAATCATTTGTAACAAAAGATGAAAACAACGGATTGAGCAGGTCTTTAGAGATATCATCAGAATACTTTTTGTCTTGCAGGTTGATTGGTTTTCCCTGCTGCCTTTGCCAATATAATTCTCTGAAATATGCTGCCCCAAGCAATCCACCTGATGCTCCTGTGATCATGAAAGTCTGCTTCATCACATTTCCGTTTGTGATACTATCCAGGTTTTGCAATGCATCCATTGCAAATGCAGCGCTCCTGGTGCCACCCCCACTTACATTAATAAAATACATTACAGGTTTGCTGCCTGTTTGCTTCGCTTTCCAGTTGTTGAGAATCTGAAGGTACATCTGCTTATCGGTTTCCATGTTCTCCGCCGAAGCCAGTTCCATCATTTGATCCCTGCTGTAATCAGGGCGTTCTGATTTATTATTATAATTCAGACCATATAATTTATTTCTTGGATCGATCCACTGTTCTTTATACATCCAGTTCAACATAAAGTAAAAAGCAATTACCAACGGAATGCTCCAGCTTTTAAGAAATACCGCAAAAGCTCCGGCTACTGCAATAACAACTGCGAAAAAAATAGCCACACTCGCTGCGGCGGGTATCTGGAAAGTAGCCCGCTCAGATAAAAAGCCGATTACGATAAGAAAAACAAAAGCTACGAATACAGCGATCACTGCAGCAAGGTGGTGTCTTTTGAATATCGAGTCCAGGAATTCCTGGCTATAGTGGCGAACATCCCTTGCTTTCCTCGGACTGCATCTCGCACTTAAAAACCATTCGATACGCATTTCACCTCTTTCTCTGGGCAGTGGATTTCTTTTAGAAGTGATGGTGTATATCTTATTTGCTCGCTCCATTTTTTTCCCAAACCGGCGATAGATCCTTTTATCAATTCCGTAGAAATACAGGAACGCCATCGCAATAGATGAAATGATCCCGAATAACAATCCTGCGGCTAATCCAACAGATTCGCTCACAGGTAGCAATTGCTGATTACGGCTATATGATATTATCCGAAAAAAATACAGGACCAAAAATGCAACGGGAATGATCCCGTTATTTATGCAATATTTCAGGAAAGGTTGTGCAGTAGTTGCCAGGAAGCGAATGTTTCTTGTATATAGAATAAAAGTGGTGATGTTCCAGCTCATGATAAAAATACCCACTGCAAAACCTACTATAAAAGTAGAAACCACATTCACCTGGTCCATGTATTCAGGTGCCAGAAACAGTGAGCTCGCACCAAAAGATTTCATGAAGTTTCCTATGACTACCCCAAACAGTACAAACCAAAAGATGAGAAACACCTGGTATCGCCTAAAGTGCAGGAAAAACAGTTGAATTGGCAACGAATAAAAAAAGCCTTGCAGGTATTTCTTCATGGAATTGAATAAGCAGCAAACAATTTACCACAAATTCAATTGTTTCTCGCTGAATTCATAGAAAACGCAGAAACTCCCCGTGATGATCTTAGAATAGTTATTAATTATTCCGGGCTTCAGCGATTTCTGCGAGAGCCTTCTCGTCTTAACAGATAGAAAGCACCGATGAATGATAACAATAAAAGCATCCCTACTAACTGGTGCAGCAGCGCAAACCATTCAAATGTTCCGAAATGACCGGGCACTATCTTCGGACTATTGATGACAGCTAATACGCCAAGGGTAATTTGCACAATTACAAAAAACAACGAGAGATTTTTTAATCTATTAAATACAGAAGAAATTGCGTGCCTTTTTGCTTTGATCCACCACCAAATGATGAGCACAAATAAGATATATGCCAGCATGCGGTGAATGAATTGAACAGAGAGCGCATTATTAGTGACATGTTTTCCGCTGAGATCAATCCAATACTGCCCGTTCATATCAGGCCAGGTGGGAGCGAAGGTCGCAGCTTTTAATCCAGCCATGAATGCCCCATAGGTCAATTGAATGGTGATCAGCACAAGAATGATCAACGTAAAATGTTTCAATCCCGCATCAACAACGGTTCTCGTATTATCAGTCTTCAGCATCAACCAAAACACCAACGCATACCCGATCAATACCATTGCCGCAATGAAATGTACAGCTAAACGAATATGACTAACGTACAGGTCTTCCTGGTTCAGTCCGCTCTGCACCATGATCCAGCCAACCGCTCCCTGTAATGCACCCAGTAAAAACAAAATGATCAGCGGATTGATCATCCACTTTTTAAAATAACCTTTCACCAAAAAATAAATGAATGGAATGGCGAATACAATGCCTATGAACCTTGCCCAGTTGCGGTGAAACCATTCCCAGAAGAAAATGAACTTAAAATCTGATAAACTAAAATGTGCATTCAAGTATTTGTACTGCGCTATGTTTTGATATTTCGCAAAAGCAGTCTGCCATTCAGCTTCGTTCATTGGTGGCAATGCACCCATGATTGGTTTCCATTCTGTAATAGATAAACCCGAACCAGTTAATCGTGTAATACCACCCAGCAATACCTGGATGATCAACATAAAAATTCCTAACAATATCCAATTGGCAACTATCGGGGGCGTTCTGTCATTTTTCATCTGTACACATTTACCTGGAGGGCAAGCAAAGGTATAGAGCCCTGTTCTTTGAGCAAGTTCTTTACTTTCCAGCTTTTATATCATTCAAACCCTTGCAGAGCAGTACGATCAAAGCATCCTCATAGAAATCTGTTTATGTATTATTCAAAAGCACAATAACCCTGTTGAAAAATAAACCTGTTTAGTATGGTGCTTGCAAGCGTTCAGTTGCTTTACATTTATCGACATTAGTATGCTGAAAACTTTTTACCAGGACTTAGTGCTAGAGGCCGGTTGCGATGAAGCCGGCAGAGGTTGCTATGCAGGTCCTGTGTTTGCTGCAGCAGTGATTCTTCCGCAGGATTTTTATCATCCTGATCTTAACGATAGTAAACAAGTGCCCGCTGATAAAAGAGAAGAACTAAAGAAATTCATCAAAGAAAATGCGATCGCTTATTCCATTGCCAGCGTTGATAATGAAGAAATAGACCAGATCAATATTCTGCAAGCTTCTTTCAAAGCAGTACACCTTGCGTTAGACAAGTTGAAGAAACGTCCTAAGTTCATCTTAATGGACGGCAATCGTTTCAAGCAATACAAAAAAGTAAAGCATGAGTGCATTATAAAAGGCGATGGCATTTATGCAAACATTGCTGCGGCTAGTATTCTTGCAAAGACGGCAAGAGATAGCTATATGAAAAAGCTGCACAAAGAGTTTCCTTATTACGGATGGAAAACCAATAAGGGTTACGGAACTCCTGAACATAGGGCTGCTATTGAAGAGCACGGCCTCTGTAAATATCATCGCAAGAGCTTCAATATTATGAACATGCAGATGAGCTTGTTTGATGATGAAATGGCTGAGGGGATCGTAGGAGATACCGAGTTGCCATAAATTTTTTGTACCTGGGTATTATTTGCTATTTTTCTAGAAACAGGATGCTCCTACGGAGCATACCTAATTCCGTAACGCTCATGCCAGCGATGCCGACTCCGTAGGAGTTCTCTGTTTCTAGAACCCCATTATTCAAGATTCCCGGCTACACAGGAGTTGACGATGAATACGATAAATGCCCTAAATTGGTAACAAACAACCCAATGCCCAACACATTCTCGCAGATCTACCTGCAATTCGTTTTTGCTGTAAAGCATCGACAGTCGCTAATCCCCAAACAACATAAAGAAGAGCTGCATATGTACATCACAGGCCTTGTACAAAATCGAAAAGCTAAGATGCTTGCCGTTCATTGCATGCCCGATCATTTGCACCTGTTTGTTGGATTCAAGCCGGTGATACCTATCTCTGATTTTGTAAAGGAAATCAAAGTGGCAAGCAATCAGTTCATTAATGATAAGGGATGGATAGATACGAAATTCAATTGGCAGGAAGGCTATGGAGTGTTTTCATATTCTCATTCACATATTGATTCGGTAGTAAAGTATATCTTAAACCAGGAAGCACATCATAGAAAAAGAACTTTTCGTCAAGAGTATCTTGATTTTCTTGACAAGTTTGAATTGCCATATGAAGAAGGATATTTGTTTGAATTCATTTAAAACGAAATAGGAGGAGGCTCCTACGGAGCCTTTATTATTATAAATATTTTTCCTAGAAACAGGATGCTCCTACGGAGCTAACTAACTCCTAATACTCATGCCAGCGACACCTAACTCCGTAGAAGTTCCCTGTTTCTAGAACCCCGGCTTTTTTAGAATTTCCGGCTCCGTAGGAGCCGCCTTTCATCGTGTAATTCATCTATCATAAAAAATCAATCCAATATAAATTCACCCGCTCCTTCTCTTATCACCTGGTAAACATCACTCGTACAATCCACAATCGTAGACGGAATCATACCGCCAATACCGCCATCTACAACTATATCCACCAGGTTTCGAAAATTCTCATACATCAATTCCGGGTCGGTGTATTCTTCTACCATCTCTCCCGGCAGAGAAGCAGAAAGTAAGGGACGGCCCATCTCTTCTACTATCGCCCTGGCAATATTATTATCAGGCACACGCAACCCGATCGTATGCTTTTTTGTTTGCAGGATCTTAGGCAC
>JAEZDC010000124.1 GCA_023429825.1 Bacteroidota bacterium
ATCTTGGGATGATCGATCAACCTTCGGAATAACAATCGACCTATACGCCCCATTCCATTTATTGCAATTCTCATATTCTGAATTCTGCTACAAAAGAAATTAAAAGATCAATGAAAAACGGTAACAGTTTAGGTAATTGTGAATAGTTCAGTTACCTGATGCAGTACAAGGGTGCGACGCAACAGGTGCACCATTGTAGTAATGAAGCTAGCTCAATAAAAAGAACGGCTTCATTACTGAAGCCGCTCTACGCATAAACCAAAACCAACTATTGTACTAAACCTTTTGCTGTTGTTTTGTGAATGTTACTTCATCGGTTGGAGGTGTAGGCCTTAATCTTCCCATCCAAACTCTCCTGCCCTGCAATCTCCTTCCCAGGAACATGATACCTACGAATATGAAGAAGAATGGACCGAGGAAACCAAGTAATGCGATGTACTTTGTTCCATAGAACTGCTCCATCGGTCTTCGTAAACGTTGCGAGATGATGTACATACTTGGCACCATCACTAGGGTTAAGAAGAACGAGAAGATGAGACCGAAGATGATCGTCCAGCTTAACGGCCCCCAGAACACCACGCTATCTCCACCAAAGAAAATGTGCGGATTGAGTGTCTGGAAAAAGGAAACGAAATCAATATTGAACCCTACTGCAAGTGGTAATAAACCTAAGATGGTTGCTACTGCAGTTAACAATACAGGAATGATACGGATCTTTCCTGCCTGTATAGCAGCTTCTCTTATTTTGTAACCTCTTCCGCGTAATTCATCTGTGAATTCGATGAGAAGGATCCCATTTTTAATTACGATACCTGCTAAACCAATGATACCTACACCCACCATGATCGTTGGCATTGTCATTCCTGTTATTGCATAACCGAGGAACACACCGATGATGGAGAAAAATATTTCTGTCAACACGATGAAGGGCTTGCTAAGACTGTTGAATTGTAAAACAAGAATTAAGAATATCAAGAGTAAAGCCATCAACAAAGATGTTCCTAAGAATGACATGGTCTCTTTCTGTTGTTCGCTTTCACCTGTTTGGCGTATCACGACATCAGAAGGAATTTTGCTTTTGCTTTTAAAGTCTTCGATCTTCACTGCAAGCTGCTCATTGATCACAGGTGTCATTCTTGGATCCAATACATTCGATTGCAATTGAATTGTTCGCTTGGTATTCTTTCTTTTTACTGCACCTGTTGTACTGGTATAATCGATGGTTGCAACTGCACTCAACGGCACTTGTTTGATCTGCATCGTTCCAAAATCTCTGAACGTCAAACGGAGGTTCATCAAATCAGTGATGTTATTTCTTACACTTTCGTTTAAACGAAGCTGTATCTTGTATTCATCTTCATCATCTTTCAACTTACTCACTTCTTTACCAAACACAGCAGTACGAACTGCCATACCTACCTGGCCAGTGCTTAACCCTTCTATCAATGCTCTTTGCCTGTCTACATTAATAGAAATTTCAGGATTGAGGAGATCAACATCTAAAGCCAGGTTCTCAATTCCTTCGATCCTGTTGGTATCAAGATAGTTTTTAAGATCAAGTGCGGCTTTTGATATGTTTTCAAAATTATCACCAATCACTTCAATATTCACCGGAGGCTCTGTTGGCGGACCTGCATCTTCCTGCCCTACTTCAACTGAAGCACCCGGAATGCCCTGCACTACCTCTCTTATTTGTGTGAGATACGGCGCTGTGCTCTTACCACCTCTTTCTTCATAAGGAACAAATGAAACCTGTATCCTACCAAGATTCGATTGCACACTCCTGTTATTATCTCTAGGATTATTTGCACTCACAGCAACGTTAGAGATCACACTCTCCACGATACTTCCATGAACACCTGGTCTTTCGTTTCCAAGAACCTTATACACCCTTTGCTCTAATACTCTTGTAACGGAATCTGTTGTTTCAGCAGACGTACCTACCGGCATCTTCAAATACACGTACACAAAATGCGGGTCGCCACTAGGGAAGAAAGGCATTGCAGGATTTCTGACCATCAATCCAACAAAAGCAACTATAAATATTCCAAACAACCCTACAAACATTGCGATAGGTCTCTTACCAACCAACACCCAGCGCAACAGGCTTTCATATCTTCTCATTAATCCCGGCAATACTCTTTCCTGGAATTTATGAATGATGTCTCTCAGCACATAATTATTCAGGATCATCATCAACGACATGAACAACAGGAAGTTTCCGATGCCATGCCATCCAACGAGATTCAACAGTATACCAAACACGATGAAGGTGAGAAACCATTTGCTTTTAAAAACTGTTCGCTTCGGTTTATCATATTCTCTTCCTTCAGGCTTCATGAAGCTCACCGCAAAAACAGGGTTCATGATGAAGGCAACGATCAATGATGCCGCCAACGTTAGGATCAACATTACCGGTAAATAGATCATGAACTTTCCTATCAATCCTTTCCATAATAACAATGGGAAGAACGGAGCTAATGTTGTTGCTGTACCTGCCAATACGGGTATGAATACTTCGCCCGCTGCTTCTTTGGCTGATCGTACGATTGGTACTTTACCATTGTTATATATACGATGCGTATTTTCTATCACCACGATCGCATCATCCACGATAATTCCCAATCCAAATAATAATGCAAAGAGTACGATGAAGTTCAATGTGATCGTTCCACCGACAAGAAAATCCCCGAGCGGTAAGAACATGAAAGCAACGAATACTGATAACGGTACACTCAACGCTACGAAGAATGCATTGGTTACTCCCATAAAGAACATGAGAATGAGTAACACGAGAATGAAACCAATCACGATCGTATTCACTAACTCTTTAAAAGATGTTTCAGTTTGAATACTTTGGTCACCCGTGATCACTACTTTCAAATCAGGAGGCAATTCACCACTCTTCTTCATTTCATCTACAAAACCCCTGATACCATGAGCGGTTTCAATAAGATTTTCACCTGCCCTTTTAACTATGTTAAGTGTAATTACATTATTACCATCGAGACGAGCATAGCTTTCTGTTTCTTTAACTGTATCTACTAATTGAGCAATATCTCTTAAATAAATAGGCGCCCCGTTAATGTTCTTCAACACGATATTATTCATGTCGAGCGCCGAAGTAAACTGGCCTTTCAAACGGATGGTTCTCTTCATATCGCCGACAGTGACCAATCCACCAGTGATATCCATGTTCTCATACTTCACTGCATTTTCAACATCCTGGAAGGTGAGCTTCGCTGCTTCCATTTTGTATGGGTCTACATTTATCTGTATCTCTCTTTCGGGCGCCCCAACAATATCTGCACGGTTGATCTGCTTCAGCTCTTCAAACTTATCCTGCATCTTATCAGCGTATTCCTTCAACTGCATTCCATCGTAGTTGCCGCTGATGTTCACATACATGATCGGCATTTCGCTAAAGTCGAACTCCATGATATTGGGTTCCTGCGTAAGATCAGTAGGCAGATCTGTTCTCGATTTGTCCACCGCATCTTTTACTTTCTGCCGGGCGATATCTGTTTTTACATCGGTATCAAACTCAACAATGATCAAGCTATAGTCTTGCTGCGAAATAGAATTGATCTTATTCACCTTAGCACCACTTATTCCTTTCAACTGCTTTTCTATCGGTCTCGTGACAAGATTTTCAATATCCTTTGCGGAGTTACCGAAGTATACGGTAGTTACCGAAATGGTAGGCACCACGATATCTGGGAACTGCTCTTTCGGCATCGTGTTGAACTTGGTCAACCCATACAACGAGATCAATATCGTTATAATGTAGGTTGCTGTTCTGTTATCAATTGCCCAGCTGGTAGGTTTAAACTCCTTGAATTTTTTGCTCAGGCTATCTAATACTTTCATTTGGAAATATTTTTATTTAGTCAGCTTTAGATTTTCTCTCATCGTCCCTTGCGTCGCACACTTGTACAGTATGATCTTTACGCAACTATCCACTCTGCACTATCAGTTATCATCTATTTAACAATGCTGATCACCTGTCCCTCATACAAATTCTGAAATCCTTCTGTGATCAACTCATCACCTGCTTTTAATCCTACCTTCACTTCGATCATTTGCCCGTTCAGTTCACCTACACCTACAGGTCTTTTTCTTGCGACCATTTTATCTGCTTCTTTCACCGCAACAAAAACATACTTACCATTCTCATCAGTTTGAATGGTATTTACCGGAACAACGATCGTACTGGCAACAGCATAATCCTGTATTTGTATCTGTGCGATCTGGTTAGGCCTTGCAGAACCATCTGCCGGAATTCTTGCTTCTATATTGAAGCTTCTGCTATTTGGATCAATCACTTTACCGGAAAGGGTAATAGTTGATTTATATGTTTTATTTACATCAGGCAATATCACATTGATTGGTGAACCTACTTTTACTCTTGTTGCATAGGTTTCAGGAACAGCAGCTTCCACTTTCAACGCACTATTATTTACAATTTGAATCTGCGGCATATTTCCCATCATCCCCATGAAAGTTTCTCCCACTCTTACATTCATTTGTTCAACTATTCCGTTTACATCAGAATGAACATTGGTTGCTGCCAGTTGCTCTTCCTGTATCTTAATATTTGCCCGTGCTGCAGCCAGTTGCGCCTCCAGTGTATTTACGTTTGTTCTGTATTGAATCAACTGCACTTCACTACCAATGCCCTGCTTTCTCAAATTTTCGAAACGTGTCAACACATCTCTTGCAGCCGTTAACTGAGCCTGAATAGTACCTAAACTTGTTTTTGAAGCCACGATCTGCTGACGAATAATTGCATCATCTAACTTCAGCAATAATTGTCCTTTTCTAACAGCCTGCCCCTGCTTCACATAAATCGCTTTCACTTGTCCCGGACCTAACCTGGGAGATATATTAGAAATATTATCGGAAATGACTTTACCCTGTATTTCTATATAGTGCTTGAATTCCTGCAAAGCAAGCGGCGTTACACTCACCAGTTTTGCATTCAATACTTTACTAGAAGATGTATCCAGCTTAGCTAACTCATCTTCCAAAGTTTGGATCTCAGATGCAAGAGCTGTTTGCTCTTTTTTTAGCTTTTCAAGCTTGGCTTTTTTATCCGCAATGTCTGCGCTTTCTTTTTTAGAACTGCTTCCACAGGCTGCCAGTACAACTACTGCAGAAAGTATGAAAGCGTATCTCATCAATTGGTTCATAATTCGTTTATTTAAGTTTTAGTTATTGTAGTTTTCCTAATGCTTTTTGATAGCTGATCTTAGAAACGATTGCCTGGTATAAAGCATTGAAATAGTTATTTCTCGCCGCCTGCAATTCATTTTCAGCCAATAAAACTTCTGAGCTGCTTCCAACACCTTCACTAAGTTTTATGCGTGTTGTGTTTACTACTCTTTGCGCTAACTCCATATTTCTTTGTTGTGCATCCAGGTTGAGTAAGGAAATTCTTAATGAAGCCCTGTTCACTGTTTGTTCTAAGTCAACTCCCTGCTTGGCAAAGTCTATTGTATTCTCCAGCTTCTGCAAATTGAGTTTTGCCTGCTGCACTTTATATTTCCTTTGGAAACCATCGAAAATTGGAATGCTCACGTTCACGCCTACATAAGAACTCCTGATCCATGTAGTGCTTTTGTCAGTAAAAAATTTTTGCCCCATGCCATTTCCGGAATAGTTTGCCATTGCAGCAACTGTTGGAATAAATCCAAGCTTATAACGCTTTACATCCAATTTCAAAAGATCACGGCTATAATTGAGTGTTCTTATTTCCGCTCTATCTTCATATTTGAACTCTGCATCTAGCACACCTTCTTTCACTTTATCAACGCTTAGTTCATCTTTCAACACCACGGTATCTTTTTGTGAAACACCAATGGAAAACTTCAATAAAGCATAAGATATTTCCACAACATTTTGCACAGCGTTTCTACTTGTTCTGAGATTAGTAAGCTGTACCTGGAATTTGTCAATATCAAGTTGCTCAGAAAAACCTTCTTTGTACAATGCTTCGGCTTCTGAATACAACTTCTCCAATCGTTGTACACTTTCATTCAGGTATTCCAATTGCTTTTCAGCAATCAGGATCGCATAGTATTTTTTATATGCTGAATCCTTTACTCTTTCTTTTACTTGTTCTATCTGGGCTGCAGATAAATCAAGCGCTGCTTTTCTTGCCTGCAATCCCACAAATACATCTGGCTGAAAAAGCAATTGCTGCAAAGTGATCCCTGTTGTTAAATTCCAGGGTTGTTGAAAGCTCACCTGTCTTAACATAGGTGCTGGTACATTAGTGATGGGTTGTCCACTTCCATTTCTCACACCTTCATCTTTCAGTATAGAATATACTGCTGTTGCAGTCGCATCTGGAAAGAGCAATTGAGGTAATTGCAAATAATGAGTGATGTTCGTGTTACCTGTGATTTGTGGCAAAGCCTGCCCTGTAATCTGTTTGTTTAATGCTTGCTGAACCTGGTAATCTAATTGTGCGTTCTTAACATCAGTAAGATTTTTAAAAGCCAGTTCAACTGCTTCCTTAACTGTTAACTCATGCTTTTGCTGTGCTTGTAACTGGGAGTATGCTACAGTAAAAACAAAAATCAACAACAATCTTAGTTTGGTCATCGTGCTACTGTTTTTTGTCGTTGTTGTATATATTTCTGAATCAGTTTAATTCCTTTTGGTGTTGACAGGCCATATAAGAAATGCTCAAGCAGTTCTTTCTCTACGCCTGCAAGGTCTTTTTTGCTTTGCGGAAAAATGTCTGTATTGAATGCCAGCATGCTACTTTCGATCCTGAACCTTGTGAGTATATCAACATTTATCTCCGCCCGATATATCTCTTCTTTAACCCCTCGTTCAAGATTTGTTTTTATTACGTTGAATAAGAATTCGTACTTGTATGCATTGAATTTTGCATACACATTTGGATGATATTTATGCAGGTCAAATAAGATTGCAGGGTTCATTTCATTGAACATCTGCAGCATGTGATCAAACGCAAGAAATACTTCATGAATAGCGTTGTCTGCCTTATCCCGGTCGCACATGCATAATTTCTTGTTCTCTCCCAACAACCTGTCAAACACCGCATGAACGATCTCTTCCTTATCAGTAAAAGACTGGTATAATGTTTTTTTTGAAATACCTAACTGGTTGGATATCTCATCCATTGACACGCTCCTTATGCCGTATCGCTTAAAAAGCTCTTCTGCCTTGGCTTGTATTCTTTCCTTCATTTCCATAATCGGCCGCAAAACTATGGAAACTTTTTTCGTAAAACGAGTTTCCATTAAAAAAATCACATTAATATGTGGTTAAGAGGGTCAAGTGGTTCTGAAGTCAGTTCAAGTTGAATTCAGTTACTTTTGTTTACAATGGCTCCACTAAACCAAAACAAAGGCTTAAAATATCTGGTCGGAAAGGTGATTCAATTCTTCTTTCAAGGGTTGATACTTATCCTGCCAATCGCTGTAACCATTTGGGTGATCATTGCTATTTTCAATTTTATAGATGGCATCCTGCCTAATTTGATAAATACTGTTGTTCCAGGATCCATTAAACGAGATGCTTTTGGAAATTTAAAGGATATTCCGGCGGGTGTTGGATTTGCAGTGGCCATCTTATTAGTTGTTTTCATCGGCTGGCTCTCATCTCTTTTCTTTGTGGGAAGAGTGATGCAGTGGATCGATAAAGCGCTCGAACATACTCCAGGCATCAAATACATTTATTCGCCAGTAAAAGATTTCCTGGAAGCTTTTGCAGGTAATAAAAAGAAGTTTGACAAACCTGTCCTTGCATCTGTTGATGATACAGATGTATGGAGAATAGGCTTCATTACACAAAATGATATGACTGATTTTGGCTTAGCAGATCATGTGTCAGTATATGTGCCGCTTGCATATGCTGTTACCGGAACTACTTACATTGTTCCGAAAAACAGGATCAGGATTCTAGAGAATGTTTCCGCAGCCGATGCCATGAAATTTGCTGTTACAGGCGGTGTTACGGATGTAAATGATTAACCACATTATGTTATGCTACTTCTTTAACATTCTTCATTTCTTTGTTAGATGAAACATAACTTCAACTCGGGTCCATCAATATTGCCAAAGGAAGTTTTGGATGAGGCTGCGAGTGCGATCCATGATTTTAATGGTATTGGATTATCCATCCTTGAAATTGGGCATCGCACCAAATGGTTCGGAGATGTGTTGGATGAAGCTAGAAATACTGTAAAGCAATTAATGGATCTGAATGATGACTATGAAGTGCTGTTTCTACACGGCGGCGCCACCACTCAGTTCATGCAGGTGCCGATGAATTTATTAGATGATGGAGAAACTGCAGCATACTGCGATAACGGTATCTGGGGGAGTAAAGCGATCAAAGAAGCAAACCTCTTTGGGAACTCATTAGTAGTTGCTTCATCAAAAGATGAAAATCATTCTTACATTCCGAAAGATTTTACTGTTCCGCAGCATTGTAAATACCTGCACATCACCTCAAATAATACAGTTGAAGGAACGCAATGGCAGCAATTTCCTAAAGTGAATGTGCCGTTGGTAGCAGACATGAGCAGTGATATCTTTTCCCGTCCTCTGAACTTCAAAGATTTTTCATTGATCTATGCAGGGGCACAAAAGAACATGGGCGCTGCAGGGGTTAACCTGGTAGTGGTTAAGAAAGAGATACTTGGAAAAGTGAAAAGAAAAATTCCAACCATATTGGATTACCAGGTGCATATTAATGAGAACTCGTTACTAAACACTCCGCCTGTCTTTGCAGTATATGTTTCAATGCTTACATTAAGATGGATCGTGGATCAAGGTGGTTTAAAGGAAATGGGAAAAAGAGCAAAAGCAAGATCTGAATTATTTTATAATACGCTTGATTCACTCCCAATCTTCAAACCATTGGTAGCGCAGGAAGATCGCAGCCTGATGAATGCGACCTTTACAATAGAAAATGAAATGCTGGAAAATAAATTTCTGGAACTGTGTAAAGAACAAGGAATGGTAGGTGTAAAAGGCCATAGAAGTGTTGGAGGATTAAGAGTATCTATGTACAATGCCCTACCGCTTTCCAGTGTACAATCTATCTGTGATCTGATGCATGATTTTGCTCATAAAAATGGTTAGTTTGAGATTGATTAAGTTTGCACCCCAAATTTTACTATGGCTGACATTAAACCTTTTAAGGCGCTAAGACCACAAGCTCAGTTTGCAAAACAGGTAGCAAGCCGTCCCTACGACGTATTGAACAGTGCTGAAGCAAAAGTGGAAACACAAGGCAACCCGAATTCTTTCCTACATATTACAAAAAGCGAAATTGATCTTCCGGATGAAATTGATCAATACGCTGCGGATGTGTATGAGAAAGCAAAAGAGAACCTGAACGCTTTTATCAAAAGAGATATCCTTTTTAGGGAAAATAAAGAGTGTTATTATATCTATCAACTTATCATGAATGGCAGAAGCCAGACCGGTTTGGTCTGTGTGAGTTCAGTTAAAGATTATGAAAATGGTATTATAAAAAAGCATGAGTTCACTAGGCCAGATAAAGAAAACGACAGGATCAATCATATCAAAATCTCAGGTGCACAAACAGGTAATGTTTTTTTAGCTTACAGGAATGATGCTGCAGTGGATGAAGTAATTGAAAAATGGAAAACCGCAAAAAGCCCTGTATATGATTTCACTACTGAGGATAATATTCAGCATACTATCTGGATCGTTAATGACAGTGATGTGATCGAGAAGATAACAACTTTATTCGCAGATCAGATTCCTGCTACTTACATTGCCGATGGACATCACAGGGCCGCATCTGCAGCAAAAGTGAAAGCTGCATTAGGAGATAAAGCCACTCCGGCATCTGAGTATTTTCTTACCACATTGTTTCCATCCAATCAATTACAGATAATGGATTACAACCGCGTAGTGAAAGATCTCAACGGATTTTCTGAAGAAGATTTCCTGAAAAAAATAAAAGAAAGCTTTACTGTTGAAGAGGTAGGAGAAAAAGCGTATCGTCCTGCCAGGTTACATGAATTTGGAATGTATCTGGAAAACAAATGGTACAAGCTCACATCAAAGCCGAATACTTATACTGAAGATCCGATAGGTATTTTAGATGTGACTGTTCTTCAAAATAATCTGTTTGATAAAATCCTCGGCATCAAAGATCAACGTACGGATAAACGAATAGATTTTGTTGGAGGGATAAGGGGCTTAAATGAACTCGAGAAACGGGTTAATTCAGGAGAAATGAAAGTTGCATTTAGCTTATATCCTGTTACAATTGATCAGCTGTTTGATATTGCAGACAGTGGAAATGTAATGCCTCCAAAAAGCACATGGTTTGAACCTAAATTAAGAGACGGCTTACTCACACATCTTATCTATGATTAACAGAATTGTTTTAATAATAGGATTCTTCTTTGCCTCTTCATTTGCAATGGCACAGGATGCGAAATCATTCCATCTTACCGCCAGAAAGTTTATGATGCAGGGAGAATATGACAGTGCTACCATTTATATAGCAAAGGCCCTTGACGCAGAACCATCCAATCTTGACATTTTGAAAGACCAGGTTTATGTAGAATACCTCAAAAGAGACTTTTCAAAAGCAATTGACCTTAGTAAGAAACTAATTGAGAGAAGTGATGCAGATGTTCAATCATTTCAATTGCTTGGAATGAGTTATAAAGCTATAGCTGAGTATAAAGAAGCTGAAAAACTGTATGAAAAAGCTTTATTAAGGTTCCCGAAAAGCGGGCTATTGCACAGTGAATACGGAGAAGTATTCCTGTTTAGAGATGAGAAGGACAAAGCAATCTTTCAATTTGAAAAAGGTATTCAGCTCGATCCGGGTTTCGGAGGCAATTACTATCATGCGGCAAACCATTATGAAAAAACGGGGGATTTGATCTGGGCTATCTTTTATGCAGAGAATTTCGTTAACATAGAAAGCCTTTCTGCAAGAACGGCAGAAATGAAAAAGTTGCTGCTCGAAACATTCAGAAAGTTCTATACTTCCAAAGATCCGTTGGCTTATTATATGAAAAAGCCACATGATTTTACAAAAAGAATAGGTGACCTGTTTTATAAGTACAGAGGTATAGTGGCAGATACACTTTCGCCAGGTTCTTTGCAGGTGATCCATGAAAACATTACCAAAGACTGGTATGATAATCATGTTTGGAAATATCCTGTCAAACTTTTCGAATACCACAACCAATTAATTAAAGAAGGTTTGTTCGAGGCCTACATGCAATGGTTATTGGGGACTGTTGTTAATGCAGAAGCCTATCAAAGCTGGATAGCTGATCACAAAGAACAGATGGATAATTTTATAAAGTTTCAAAGAGGAAGAGTATTCAAAATACCTACAGGTCAATATTACAGGAACTGATCCCACAAATTTTTTTCTAATTTTTGTTGCGAACTATGATGGTTTAATCCAGACTATTATCTTGCGCCAATAATTCTTTATATGACTACAAACAGCCATGAAATTGACTATCGCATTTTTGGAGAAGAAATGCAATATGTAGAGGTAGAACTCGACCCCAGTGAAACTGCTATTGCAGAAGCGGGAAGTTTTATGATGATGGATGAAGGCATCCAGATGCAGACCATTTTTGGAGATGGATCGCAACAACAGGGCGGATTATTAGGCAAGCTCTGGGGCGCAGGGAAAAGATTGCTTACAGGCGAAAGCTTGTTTATGACCGCATATACAAATGTTGGGCAGGGAAAGAAAAGAGTAAGCTTTGCTTCCCCATACCCAGGTAAGATCATATCGCTTGATCTTTTACGTCTTGGCGGAAAAGTCATTTGCCAAAAAGATGCTTTTTTATGTGCAGCCAAGGGAGTGAGTGTAGGAATAGAATTTCAGAGAAAGCTTGGTACAGGATTGTTTGGTGGTGAAGGATTCATCATGCAGAAATTAGAAGGTGACGGAATGAGCTTTGTGCATGCCGGCGGCCACGTATTTGAAAGAGAGTTGATGCCGGGCGAACTGATAAAAGTGGATACAGGTTGTATCGTGGCATTTACACATTCAATCGATTATGATATTCAATTTGTGGGTGGCATTAAGAATACTTTGTTTGGGGGTGAAGGACTATTCTTTGCAACGCTTCGCGGACCCGGAAGAGTATGGATCCAAACTTTACCGATCAGTCGTTTAGCCGGTAGAATTCTTGCCTATGGAACCACAAACCGGAAGGAAGAAGGAAGCATCCTGGGCGGACTTGGAAATTTGTTAGACGGTGACGGAAGATAATTATTGGCCATAAGCCAGGATTACTATTAAGCTTCGTTGCGTCGCACTCGTGTACGTCCTTATCAATACTGAACAAAAAGACAATGTTTTGCATTGTCTTTTTCTTTGGTAGACCAAAGAGGTGAATTATCGAACTCTTTTGTCGAAGGTCTATTTAGTTTTACTAATCATTTACTGGTCTTTATTCTTACCAGTTACTTTCCTGATCCTTATTGGTTCTTTCAAGAGGTTTGGGCGGATTTGTCATCCAGTTTTTATCATACCTGACAAAAAATGCTAACCATCCAGTTCTTCCGAATCTCATAAGCCATGGTTGAAGCAATAATAGAAATATGGCGTTTGCTGTCAACCAATAATATATCCGGTTGTCATAGAGATTGAACCCAATCGTAAACCACCATATAACAAAGGTTAATGCACTTAATGCTATCGTGAGAGCATAACTGATATAACTGGAACCATAGTAAAAGCCTACTTCAATGTCCAGAGGTTGCTTACATACAGGACATTCTTTGTTCATCTTCATGGTCTTTTTGAGGTTCCATGGATTAGGATCTTCAAACATGTTTCCTTCCCGGCATCTTGGACACTTACAGGCCAGAAGATTGATGGGGCTTGGTGTTTTCATAGTAATATTTTTTGGGGTGGATGAAATTGTTGACATATTAATTCGTTTGAAATTGTTTTCTAAATACTTCAGGTGTAACGCCTGCATGCTTCTTAAAAAATTTCGTGAAGTATGAATTGTCAATGAAGTCAAGTTCTGTAGCGATCTCGCTAATATTCATATTCGCATTCACCAGTAATCGTTTTGCTTCTAATACAATTCTATCTCTTATCAGTTCACCTGCTGATCGACCAGTAGCGTCTTTAGTCAAAGCATTAAGGTGATTGGGCGTTACATACAGAAGTGCTGCATATTCTTTCGTCAATTTCTTGTCTTTGTAATGCAGGTCAATCAGCCGTTTAAAGTTGGATAACAATAAGGAATTGTAATGGTTTTCCTTTGTCGTTTCGGTGGAACAGCATCTGTTTGTTACAATGAGTAACTGCAAAAGAGCCGTCCTAATGAAATCATCCTTTAAGTGATTGGCTGATTGCTGTTCGGTTATGATTCTTTCACACAGTTTCGTAAACTCTGGCTGAACATTTTTCGGTAGTTCAATAACCTGCTGCATCGCATCACCTGAAAGAAAACTGAACTGGTCTAAATACCGGGGGTTGCTTATAAGGTCATATATGAACGACTCGCTAAAATTGATTATGTAGCCATCTACATTCCCTTCAAATTCCCATGTATGAACTTGTTCCGGGATCATGAAGTATACCTGTCCCGGTTTTACCGGGAACTTGATAAAATCAATAGAGTGATTCCCCTTACCCTTGGTAAAATATACGATATGGTAAAAGGTATGCTTATGCGGAAATTTAAGGTTCTTATGCTCCTCAATATACTTACTCAAATGGTCAGCAATGAAGTCATTTTCAGAATGTGAAGCATCTGAAAGGGTGCAAATACTGTATCGTGGGAGCCGTTTCGACATTGATCTTTAATGAATCACAAAACTACCACCACAGTACCACGATAAGAGGTAATATTCGCTGGTGTTATGGTACTTTTTACTGATTAACTATTGCAAGCGGCTGTGGGAAATAAAGAAGCCACAGATGCTGTGGCTTGACTTAGTAGAGATTTATTATTATAATTTGTAGTCCCGACAAGAATCGAACTTGTATCTAAAGTTTAGGAAACTTCTATTCTATCCATTGAACTACGGGACCAAACGAGTGCAAATTAACAGAAACAATGGCTTTCATCAATGCGTTGCCTGAAATTTATAAATGTCTTGTATTGGTTTTTGATTATTACTTTGTTCTATGAAAGCAGATTATTCCAACTTGTTATACAACAGGGTTTTTATTAATAATGAATGGATTGAATGCTCCGGCAAATTTCCGGTTTACAATCCAGCAAGCGGTGAGATCATATCAGAAGTACAGAATGCTTCTGAATCAGAATGTTTGAAAGCAATAATCGCAGCATCATATGCTTTTGATGCCTGGAGCAGGGCAATCGCAAAGGAGCGAGCAACAATCTTAAAGAAATGGTATCATCTCATCATTCAAAACACAAATGAACTAGCCGCTTTGTTAACTGCTGAGCAAGGAAAACCATTTTCAGAAGCTAAAGGAGAAGTGCATTACGGAGCTTCTTTCGTGGAATGGTACGCGGAAGAATGCAGAAGAACGTACGGCGAAACAATTCCATCTCCTGTAGCAAAAAAAAGATTGCTCACCATTAAACAACCTATCGGAGTTGTGGCTGCTATCACACCATGGAATTTTCCTGTCGCGATGATCACAAGGAAAATTGCACCTGCCTTAGCTGCAGGATGCACCGTTATTTTAAAACCAGCAGAAGACACTCCCTTATGTGCATTGGCCTTAGCTCATTTAGGTATGGAAGCCGGCTTGCCTGCCGGCGTATTGAATGTAATACCAACCTCAAATCCTATCGCTATTGGTAAGATGCTGACTTCACACCCTGCTATAAAAAAAATTTCGTTTACCGGTTCTACTGAAGTTGGAAAGGTCTTAATGCAACAGTGCGCATCAACGGTAAAAAAATTATCGCTTGAATTAGGGGGTAATGCGCCTGTAATCATTTTTGATGATGCAGATGTAGACTTGGCTGTAAAAGGAACCTTAGCAAGCAAATATCGTAACGCAGGTCAAACCTGTGTTTGCGCAAACAGAATATTTGTTCAAAGGAGCATTTATGCTTCGTTCATTGAAAAGTACAAACACTCAGTGGCAGGATTAAAAGTCGGAAATGGCACTGTTGATGACAATGAAATTGGTCCACTCATTAATGAAGAAGGAATAAATAAAGTAAAACGCCTGTTATACGATGCGACTGAAAAAGGAGCAGAAGTTATAATTGGCGGCCAACAACATGAAGCAGGTGACTTATTCTTTCAACCAACCATCATATCCAACTGTACAGAAGAAATGCTTTTAAGTAAAGAAGAGATCTTTGGTCCTGTTTCGGCGGTGTATTTATTCGATTCAGAAGAAGAAGCCATACAACTGGCTAACACTACTGAGTATGGTCTGGCAGCTTATTTCTTTTCAAATGATGTAAATCGATGCTGGAGGCTTGCGGAGCAACTACAATACGGCATTATTGGGATCAATGAAGGGTTGATATCACACGCTGAAGCACCTTTTGGAGGCGTTAAAGAAAGCGGCTTCGGTAAAGAGGGGAGCCACTACGGCATTGAAGAATACATGGACACAAAATATATCTGTTTCGGCGGCAGCTTTTGAGAGAAAAAACTCATCTTCCTCAAAAGATCAATGAAGATAATATTCTTACTAAGTCTTTGCTGCACTGTTTATTTCGCTGAAGCAGCTTTGCCTAACGACACAAGCTTTATAAGCTATACACAATTTAAAAGCCTGAACAAAAAAAAGATCAGTTCACAATTTGGTACGGACCAGGAAAGCAAAAACATCATAACCAGATATTATCATAACCGAACAAAAGGCATCCTATGGTTAGTACCTGCTATAATATTAACTGGTGCCGGAATTTATTTTGCTACGGTTAGCGGTAAGGCATCCAATGGCATGGCAAGTTCTGTTGGAGTGGTATTTTCAATCTTGACCTTCATACCAGGCTTAATATCTTTTTATTTATTTGGAAAGCATTTTCTCTTCAAAAAAAAGAATTCTAAAAAAGACCTATACAACCAGCTTAAAGCATATCATGTATAGATCTTCTCAATTTCGTGTTTGAATTTCTCCATTATCACCTTACGTTTCAAACTCATCTTTGGTGTCATCTCTCCCGTTTCAAGGCTCCATTCTGCAGGAAGCAACCTGATCTTTTTCACCTGTTCTACATGATTGAAATACTTATTAAAACTAGCAACCAGGTCGTTGTAAAATCTATTGACCCTCTCATCAGTAACGACACGTTCATTCGTTGTGAATTCAATTCCATTACTTCTCATCCACTCTCTTAAAGCAGGAAAATTCGGAACGATCAATGCAGCTACGAACTTTTTATCCGCACCCACAACCAACGCTTGTTCGATGTAAGGGCTTTCTTTCAATTTGTTTTCTATCGGCTGAGGCGCTACATATTTCCCTCCACTTGTCTTAAAAAGTTCCTTCTTACGATCTGTGATCTTGATAAACTTATTATCAACCCATTTTCCGATATCGCCTGTCAACAACCATCCGTCAACTATTGTTTCTGCAGTAAGATCAGGCCGTTTATAATATCCTTTCATAACACTTGGGCCTTTCACCATGATCTCTCCATCTTCTGCAAGTTTTACTTCCTGTCCTTCCAACGGAGGACCTACTGTTCCAAATTTTCTGTCGTTGATTGTAGCTCTTCTATTCACACATATAACAGGACTATTCTCTGTAGGCCCATATCCTTCATAGATCGGTATCTGCGCAGCATTGAATATTCGCATTAAATGTTCAGGGCAAGCGGCACCACCGGTAACGATAAATTCAATATTGCCCCCTAAAGCTTCCCGCCATTTTTTAAAAATGAGTTTGTTAGCGATATTCAACTGGATATTATACCACGCTCCATTTGATTTTTGATTATCATATTTCTTTCCCAAAGCAACAGCCCAAAAGAAAAGCTTCCGCTTAATACCGGTTAGCTCATTCCCCTTCGCCATTATTTTCTCGTATACTTTCTCCAGCAACCTCGGCACTGTAGTAAATCCCCTTGGCTTTACTTCTTTCAGATTTTCTCCAATCGTTTCAAGGCTTTCAGCGTAGTATATACTGTTACCCCCAAAGAGGTAGATATAAGTAATAAGCTTTTCAAAAATGTGATTCAGCGGCAAAAAACTCAACGCTTTAAAATCAGGCTCATCATAAAATGGAAAACTTTTTTTTCCATTGTATACATTGCTTACAATGTTTTTATGCGTGAGCATGACACCTTTAGGAACACCAGTGGTACCGGATGTATAGATGATAGTAGCCACATGTTCGTTAGAGATGTTCTTCTTTACATCTTCTACCTGTTTCAAAGAAGCATCATCAGCAAGTTCAATGATATTGGTCCAATGCTCTGCACCATCTACATGCTCAAAGGTAAATATACCTTTTAACGATGGCACCTGCGGCTCAACACTTTTAATCTTCTCGTATAGGTCTTTGCTGCTGACGAAAATGTATTTTACCTGTGCATCATTCAGAATAAACTCTAATTCATTCACACTTGTTGTAGGATATAATGGAGTTAAAATGGCCCCCGTCTGTTGCACTGCAATGTCAGTCATTACCCATTCGGGCCTATTATTACTAATGATAGCAATTTTATCAGCGCCCTCTACGGTCATATCGCCGCCACTTACTCCCAGCTTAAGCAATCCTGCACTCAGCCTGCTTACTGTTTGCTGCACTTCCAAAGTACTATAGTTCCGCCACGAGCCATCCACTTTGGCATTCAGCATATCCGTTTTAGGAAACTTCGTTGCCTGGTATGCTACGGCATCAAAGAGTCTGTAATCAAAATGATCCATGCAATGCGTTATATTTTTTATGAGACCAGCTAAGGTAATTCTATTGATCTTCCGTTGCGTCGCACACTTATACGTTCAGAACAACTATCAGCTACCTGCCCTGCTGTTGCTTCAACCGGTTGTACTCCTGTTCAGCAAGCTCTTCTTTACCTCCCTGATAAGCTTTGAAGTAATGGAAACCTAGCCCCAGGCCCCATCCCAGCATTGGCCATACCGGCCACGGAATTCCTGTTCCTTCATAATCCTTTCCCTGAGTAAACCACCATATCGCCCATAAGAATAGATTAATTACGATATAGGAAAACAGGTTTCTTTTAAATGCAGCACGCTGCTGTGCAATACGCCAAAGTCTTTGGTTTTTTTGTTCTTCCATTGTAGAAGCGTTTTAAAGCAATCAAGTTATAAAAAATAAATCAACTGCTTAGCGCTTTGCAGCACCAGAAACTTATCTCTAACTTTCCTGCATGAAAAGACTACTCCTTTCTTTATTTCTAACTATTACAATAAGCGCCTTCTCACAGGAAAAATCATTTCGTTTTGCATTTATCAGCGATACTCATATCGGCTCCCCAAACGGCTCTGCAGAAGAAGACCTCCGAAGAACGGTCGCAGATATCAACTCAATGACTGACGTGGCTTTTGTTGTGCTCACCGGTGATATCACCGAACTGGGAACAAACGAAGAGCTGAAACTAGCTAAACAGATCCTGGATAGCCTTCGAATTCCGTATTACATAATTCCTGGCAATCACGACACAGGCTGGAGTGAAAGCGGAGGACAGGGTTTCATTACGGTTTTCGGTTATGATAAGTTCAGGTTTGAGCATAATGGAATAGTATTTCTAGGTTGTGCATCTGGTCCATATGTGCGAATGAGCGATGGACATATTCCAAGAGACGCTATCAATTGGCTGGATACAGAATTGAAGAAGATAAATAACACGCAACCTGTCATTTTCCTGAATCATTATCCTATCAACAACCAACTAGATAATTGGTATGATGCGCTCGATCTGCTGAAGAAAAAAAATACCATTGCTATTCTGAATGGTCACGGTCATGCTAATGTGAAGCAGAACTTTGAAGACATCCCTGCAGCCATGGGAAGATCAAATTTGAGAGCGAAAGCTGCCATCGGTGGGTATAACCTCGTAGACGTAAGAGCAGACAGCATCATCTTTTCTGAAAGAAAACCCGGTAAAGAAACTTTGAGACCTTGGCACAGGATAAAGATTGAGCAACATCAATACGATCTCACAAAACAATTTGACAGACCGTCTTATAAGATCAATGATAGCTTCCCCACCGTGAAATCAAAATGGATATATACTTCAGATGCTAATGTGATCTCCACACCTGTAATCGTTAATGATATAGCAGTTTTTGGCAACCAGCTTGGTGTAGTACAAGCCATTTCAATGAAAAATGGTAAACCTAAATGGAGCTACCCCACCAAGGGAGCTATTTACTCATCTCCTGCAGCAACAAAAGACAGGATCGTTATCGGCAGTGCTGATGGCAACGTGTATTGCTTATCTGACAAAGGAAAACTGCTTTGGAAATTTTCAGCTACTGCTGCGGTACTGGGCAATCCGCTTATAATAAAAGACACTGTATTCATCGGCTACAGCGATCATCATTTCAGAGCGCTTAATCTTAATACAGGAAAAGAGATATGGAGCTTTGATGGTCTTAATGGACCTGTTGTCAGTACTGCTGTTGCCCATGGAGATCAGCTCTTCTTTGGGGCATGGGATAGGAACCTTTATGCCTTAGAAAGAAACTCCGGTAAGTTGTTATGGAAATGGAACAACGGATCAACGGTAAGGAATTATTCACCGGCATCGTGTATTCCTGTAATTAAAGATGGAGTAATATATGTTGCAGCGCCTGACAGATACCTGTCTGCTATTGATATTAATAACGGGAAAACACTCTGGAGGAGTAACGAGGCTGCAGTACGTGAATCTATTGGCATTTCAGAAGATGGAAAATATGTGTACGGAAAAACAATGACCGATACTTTAGTAGCCTTTGCAACTTCCAGGGAAAAGCAAAACGTAGCGTGGAAAGTGAACTGCAAATATGGTTATGAGCATGCGCCTTCTCAACTAATAGAAAAAGAGAATGTTGTTTTTTTTGGTACACGTAACGGGCGCATATACGCGGTGAGTACTAACACACGTGAGGCTTTGTGGGCTCATAAGATCGACAACTCAATGGTAAATACCGTAAGAGTAATAGATGCAAAACACATACTTGCATCTACCATGGATGGTAAAGTGGCATTAATTGTATCAGAATAATTATTTTTTTATAAATAATCTCTAACTTAACTGTCCATTTCATTAATCATCAACTAACAATACCTCATCTATGGCAAAGGCAAAAAAGGCTGCAAAAAAAGCAGCAAAAAAATCTCCGGCTAAAAAAACAGCGAAGAAATCTGCTTCGAAAAAGGGTGGAGCTAAGAAAGCTGTAAAAAAAGCTGCTAAAAAATCTACTTCTAAAAAAGCAGCGAAAAAATCCACTTCCAAAAAATCTGCACCTAAAAAGGGAATGAAGAAAGCAGTCAAAAAAGCTACTGCAAAAAAAGCTGGAGCAAAAAAAGCCGCGAAGAAATCTGCTTCGAAGAAGACGGCTAAAAAGATTACAACTAGGAAGAGTGCTACAAAGAAGAGTTCTCCAAAAAAGAGTTCTCCAAAGAAAGCCGTAAAAAAATCTCCGGCTAAAAAGGCTGCTCCAAAGAAGGCTTCAAAAAAACCTGCTGCAAAGAAACCTTCATCACTTAGAAAAGAGATGCCTGTATCTGAACCAACAACAAGGTATGAAGCTCCGGTAGAAGAGCCGACTAATGAGGTACCGGTTGTAGATGCTCCAGCTGTTGAAGATTCAAGAAATGATGTAGAAAATCAATAAACCTCTTTAAACCATATCTGAGCTCCTGTTCACGCAGGAGTTTTTTATTTTGTTAGCATGGATAAATCCAAAGTTGATGTCATCAACACAATACTTGAAGAATGCATAATTGCCTATCCTGTTTCATCTTTTATTATCAGCTTGTATCAACAATACCAGAAAAGGGGCTGGCTAACCAAAAAGCAAATGGAGGGCTTACATTCAAAAGCTTCCAAAGCGATTAACATTCCAAAAGAAAAACTTGCCGCACTGGAGGCTATCATTAAAAAGATGCCGACAAAACAAAAAAGTGAGTTACCTGAATCAAAACCGCTATTTCAAAAAGATGGAACCATTGGGCTTACGATCAAGGCAATTTTAGATAAGTACCCTCATCATAAGAGAGTATTGTACCTCAACACTAAGTACGAAAGCAACACGCCGCTTTCTCCCTCTGAAATAACAGAACTCAATAGGTTTAAAGAAGTTTTAAAAATTTAATTTGTTGCACCCAAGTCTATCACATGTTTATGATATGAAAATTATTTGCCCTTTCATAAGAAAGAAGAGAGACTTTAATTTAAAGTGATGAAAGTGAAATTACTTTTTGTTTGTGTAGAGAACAGCAATCGCAGCCAGATGAGCGAAGCTTTTGCAAGGATTCATGGCGGTGATTCAGTCGAAGCTTATAGTGCAGGGTCAAAACCTTCCGGAGTTGTAAATTCCAAAGCCATTGCAGCAATGAACGAGCTTGGGTATGATCTTTCGAAACATTCAAGTAAATCTTTGAATGAGGTGAAAGAGAATGCTCCTTTTGATGTTGTAGTCACGATGGGATGTGGCGATGCTTGTCCGTGGATGCCGGCCAAACGTTTTGCGGATTGGCAAATCCCTGATCCCAAGAACATGCAACCGAGACAATTTAATGAAGTGAGAGACTATATTAGTGAGCAGGTAAAAAAGCTGCTCAAAGAACTGAACGTAGAAGTGAGTGACACAACGGAAGGTGATTAAAGAACAAAAGCTGGCCCAATAAAAAAGTCAGACCTAAGCCTGACCTTTATTTATATTTTGAAATTTAATATTAATTCCTGCTGCTTGCAAAACGGCTGAGCAATCGAAGTATCTCGATATACAACCACACGATAGTAACCAATAAACCGAATGCACCATACCACTCCATGTATTTAGGTGCACCCATTTGTTCACCTACTTCAATTCTTTCAAAATCGAGAATGAGGTTGAGTGAAGCAATAGCTACGAGGAACAATGAAATGCCATATCCTAAAAGGCTGTTGTCTCCCAGACTCATAAAAGCCGGATAAGCTCCGAATAACCTTAGCACCAAAAGCACCAGGTAAAAGATAGCAATACCTGCAGTTGCCGTAAGGATGATTGCTTTAAACTTTTGTGTTGGCTTTATGATGCGGAAGTTATATAACAGGAACATTGCTATTGTTACGGCAAACGTTAGCCCTACTGCCTGCATTACAATACCCGGATAAGTTTCTTTGAACGCTTCATTGATGACTACAGATAAAGCACCCAGGAAAAGCCCTTGCAAAATTCCATATAACGGGGCCAGGTATCCTGACCAGGCAGGTTTAAAAGAAATTACCACGCCTGCAATCAAACCACCAATCAATCCAACCCACATCAGGGTCATCACATTAGGATTCAATCCCTGGGATTGCTCGTACATATTCCATGTGTATGCAGCACCTGCAAGTACCATTATCAATAAAAAACCGAATTTATTAATCGCTCCTCTTACGGTCATTGTGCCGCTGAATTCTGCATCAGCAGATCTTTTGAATATCTTTTCAGATAGTGTAGGATTACCAGATTGAAATAATGCCATAACTCAAAAATTTTGATGAAGATAATTGTTTGAGTGGAAACTTATCTAGTTTTAGCAAAGCTCTAAAACATGAACTTACTTGTCGAAATAAGCAAAAAATATCATTCTTGGTTATTTGCAATCATTTAACTCAGTAAATTGAAAAGCCAAAACTTAACGAAACAATACTTTTGCAACAATAAACCTCCCGATGAGAAAAGAAGAAGTTTTACAGGATGTGGTAATAAAATTCGCAGGTGATAGTGGTGATGGAATGCAATTGACTGGTCAGCAGTTTACCAATAACACGGCCTTACTCGGAATTGATCTTGCCACCTTCCCGGATTTCCCGGCAGAGATCAGGGCTCCGATCGGTACGCTACCCGGTGTGAGTGGTTTCCAGATCCGCTTTTCAAGTGATAAGATTTTTACCCCTGGCGACCTGTGTGATGTGTTGGTTGCTATGAATGCGGCTGCCTTAAAAAGTAATTTGAAGGCGCTAAAACCTGGAGGAAAGATCATCGCCAACACAGATGGCTTTGATAGTAAGAATTTACGTTTAGCAAATTATTCTGAAGGAGTAAATCCACTCGAGGATAATAGCCTGCAGGGATATGATTTGATGAAAGTGGATGTTACAAAACTTACAAGGGAATCATTAAAAGATTTTCCCGAGTTAGGTGTAAAAGAAAGAGACAGGGCAAAGAATATGTTTGTGTTAGGGTTGATCTACTGGATGTACAATCGTTCATTAGATAATACTATCACCTTTCTAAAAGAAAAGTTTGGAAAGAAGGATGTTATTCTGAACAGCAATATCAAAGTTTTACAGGCAGGATATAATTATGGTGATACTACAGAAACATTCACCACACGTTTTAAAGTAGAAAGAGCAAAACTTCCTTCAGGTACCTATCGCAGCATCATGGGTAACCAGGCTTTAACGTATGGATTGATCGCTGCGAGTGAGAAAAGCGGATTGCCTTTGTTTTTAGGATCATATCCCATTACTCCGGCGTCCGACATCCTCCATGAATTAAGTAAATACAAAAACTTTGGGGTAAGAACTTTCCAGGCTGAAGATGAAATTGCTGCAATAACTTCTGCAATTGGCGCATCGTATGGAGGTCATTTAGGTATAACTACAACTTCAGGTCCGGGTATGGCTTTGAAAACAGAGGCAATGGGGCTCGCAGTGATGCTGGAAATTCCGTTGATCATTGTGAATATCCAAAGAGGAGGACCGTCAACCGGCCTTCCAACCAAAACAGAACAGAGTGACCTGTTGCAGGCATATTATGGAAGAAATGGTGAATGCCCGATGCCGATCATTGCTTCATCTACGCCTAGTGATTGTTTTGAAGTAGCGTATGAAGCGGTAAGGATTTCAGTACAACACATGACTCCGGTTATTATTTTAAGCGATGGATATATTGCTAACGGTGCTGAGCCATGGAAGTTTCCAAAGGCAGATGACCTAAAGCCAATCACTGTTAAGTTCAAGACTCAGCTAGATGAAGATGAAGAAAAATATCTTCCCTATAAGCGTGATGAAAAACTGGTAAGACCCTGGGCTATTCCCGGCACAGCGGGTTTAGAACATAGAATTGGTGGGCTGGAAAAGCAGAATGTCACTGGTAATGTCAACTACGAACCGGAGAATCACCAATTAATGGTAAACATAAGACAGGAGAAAGTTGATAAGATCTCTGAATATATTCCAGAACAAAAGATAGATACAGGAGCGGATAAAGGGAAAGTACTAGTGTTGGGATGGGGTTCGACTTTTGGTGCAATTAAAAGTGCAGTAATTCAATTAATAGCGGAAGGGCATGAAATAAGTCATGCTCATTTGAGGTACTTAAGGCCGTTTCCAAAAAATCTTGGCGAAATCTTGAAGAACTTTGATCATGTGCTGGTACCAGAGATAAATAATGGCCAGCTTATAAAAATTATAAGAGATCAATTCCTGGTAGATGCTAAGGCTTATAATAAGATCATGGGAATTCCAATTACTAAAACAGAATTAGTCGATGTGATCAAAAAGATGCTATAGATAAAAGATCCGCTTTAATAGCGGATCTTTTTTAATTAATTTTTTGCCGGCCGAGGTTAATCCCTAATTTAAAGTTGAATGAAAAAAATCCATCGTTTGATTTTGAGTTCCCCCTAATATCACCGTCGGGAGGAATAGTTCCATTTTTTTCACCTGCTCTTTTGTATAATGCTTCTGCCAACGTCGCCTTTTCTGGTGTAAGATTTTGAGCGAATAATGAATTGTCAATGTATACCCTACTTACATCATCCAAATAATCCGTAAACATTTGGCGATACATGAACTCTAATCTTGCGGTGAGCAGTTGCGATACATCGTACTTAACACCAAATCCCCAGATCGCAGCTGCCTGAGATAAATTATATGCTTTATTAGGATTAACAATCGTTCCGGCAGCATCCCTGAATAACTGCCCTTCTGTTCTTAAAGGTTGAAGGTCTACCCACCTGCCATTGTAAAAAGTTTGGGGGTTGAATGAAAACCATCCTAATCCCAACGTAATATAGGGAGAGAACATAGGAGCCATTTCCCGATATCTCAACATCAAAGGATGGAATTCTCCAACGGCTGCTATTTCGTTGATTGCGCTTCGAAAACTGAGATTTCTGTTTGGATCTTCGCCAAGACTATCTGCACCAGCTACTCCTCCCCATGTGGCTTCTATTCGTAAGCCAACCAGTTGTTGGTACATGGCCGTTACATAAAAGCTTGCATTAAGTTGAGAAGTTTTCCAGACCACCTGGCCAATAGGAAAGAGTTTTGAACCCTTTTTGCCTCCCACGTCTGTCATGCAATTCATAATTCCCGTAGATGCTCCGATTTCCCAGATAACATCTTTCTCATAATAATTATTATCGTAATAATAGTATTGTGCTTTGGCAGAAATAGCGCAAAAGAATAATAGGCTGAATGCCATTTTCAGAAATGCATCTCTCATATAAATCGACCAATTACTTTAAAAATGATGCAAATATGATTTAAATATTTGCATTTATGTTGCCTGATTCTTCGAGATTATGCGTTTATAATAACTACAAACTGGTTTTAAACCACATTCAGGGCACTTTGGATTTCGGGCTACGCAGATGTATCGGCCATGAAGAATAAGCCAGTGATGAAATTTGTGGATCAATTCTTTAGGAACTTGTTGCACTAACTGCTTTTCTGTAGCCAATACTGTGGTGGCATCTTTTGTAAGCCCTATTCTGGCAGAGACTCTAAACACATGTGTATCTACAGCCATGTTAGGTTGCTTATCTATCACAGAGGTAATTACATTAGCGGTTTTTCTTCCAACCCCAGGCAATTGGACCAGCTCTTCAACAGTCATTGGCACCCTGCCCTCAAACTTCTGCATCAGCATTTGAGCCATTCCGATCAAATGCCTGGTTTTATTATTTGGATAGGAAATGCTTTTTATTAATGGAAACAAATCATCAAAGGATGTTTTAGAAAGTTCTAGAGGTGACGGGTATTTTTCAAAAATCGCTGGTGTAGTTAAATTAACTCGCTTGTCTGTACACTGTGCAGATAGTATTACGGCTACCAGCAACTGGTAAGGCGAATCGTAAATAAGCTCTGTTTCAGCTTCAGGATATTTTTCAGTAAAGTACTCAATGCAAAACCGGTATCTGTCTTTCCTGGTCATATGAGGATCGAAGATACCGGTGTTCAAATATTTTATTAGTAAGATCAGGCCACTTCTACAGCCTGGCGGGCATAATCCATTATAGATGAGATCGTTTTTTTTCTTGGCTTTTTTAGCGAGGTAGAATCAAGCAAGTTGAATGATTCTCTTAAAATATTCAATTTCTCGTGAAGCATCCAATCGTGCTGCAAAGCTCGTTCAATCTCAATAGTTTGCTCCGGGGATGTTTCACCGTATAAGTATTGAATAAGTATTTCTGTAGTAAAGTTTTGCATAGCCAACTCTGATATATGTTTGATGTTCCAGTTAAAACGCCAACTGAAAAAGAATATTGTGGGCTGAATGAATTATTATTTTGTCCTTTTGGGATACTCAATCAGGAAAACATCTTCATTTGTTTTCTTCATCTTGAAATCTTCCCTTGCTACTTTTTCCAGAGCCGCAGCACTTGTTTGAAGATCAATTAGCTCCTGCTTAGCTTTGGCAATTTCGCCTTCATAGAACTTTTTGGATAGGGTTAATTCTTTAAGTTCAGTTTTACGTTGCTGTTGTGAAATAAGATCTCGCTCATCTATGAACAATATCCATACCGCAAAGGCGGTTAATGCAAGAAAATACTTGTTGCGCAGAACCCTAAAAAAGACTCTAAAAAATTGCATAAAAAACGATTGGCTTAAAGCATTTTAAAAGTAGATACTTTCCGCCAACCGTTTCAGACTTATCACCTGTTGAGGATAAACTATTTTCCGAATTTAAGTTTTGCACCGGGATAGATGCCTGAATTACCCAGCATTTCCTCAATTCTGATCAGTTGATTGTACTTCGCCATCCTGTCTGTTCTGGATGCTGAACCGGTTTTGATCTGGCCGCAATTCAATGCCACTGCTAGATCAGCGATGGTTACATCTTCCGTTTCTCCACTCCTATGGCTCATGATGGTATTATAACCATTATGTTGTGCTAGGGTAACAGCATTAATGGTTTCGGTAATTGTACCGATCTGGTTCACCTTCACCAACAAGCCATTTCCAATGCCTTTATCAATACCCTGCTGTAAGCGTGTTACGTTTGTTACGAACAGATCATCGCCCACCAACTGGCATTTTTTTCCTACTGCCTCAGTTAAAGCTTTCCATCCCTCCCAGTCATCTTCGGCCATACCATCTTCAATAGATACGATCGGATACTGGCGCACCCAGTTTTCCCAATACTTCACCAGTTCATCACTGCTCATTTTCTTTCCATCACTCTTATGGAAAACATACTTACCATCTTTATACAATTCCGAGTTAGCGGCATCCATAGCAATAAACACCTGCGATCCTGCCTTGTAACCTGCTGCATCAATTGCAGTAAGCACGGTCTCAATCGCTTCTTCATTGCTACCAATGTTCGGAGCAAATCCACCTTCATCGCCAACATTTGTGCTGTATCCTTTCTTCTTCAAAACAGATTTCAATGCATGAAATATTTCTACGCCCCATCTCAATCCTTCACTGAAGCTGGAAGCACCTGTTGGCATCACCATAAATTCCTGGAAATCTATTTTATTGTCAGCATGTGCACCACCATTCAAAATGTTCATCATCGGCACAGGAAGTGTTTTTGCATTTGTACCTCCTATATATCGATATAAAGGCAATCCTGCCTCTTCAGCTCCTGCCTTTGCTACTGCCATACTCACAGCTAGAATCGCATTGGCACCAAGCTTCCCTTTGTTGTTAGTTCCATCCAATTCAATCATCGACTGGTCAATTTCTGCCTGTTCAGTAACATCTTTACCTATCAAGGCTTCAGCTATCACTTCATTTACATTCTTTACGGCTTGCAACACGCCTTTTCCAACATACGTCTTCTTATCATTGTCTCTTAATTCAACTGCTTCGTGAATACCTGTACTTGCCCCGCTCGGCACTGCTGCACGACCAAAACCGCCGTCTTCAGTAATTACATCTACTTCCACCGTTGGATTGCCACGACTGTCTAATATCTGTCTTGCATGAACGTCGATAATAAAACTCATAGTTCGCTTATGATTTAAAGTTTAATATTTATGTGACCAGCTTCAGTTTTCAATTTGGCTGTCGTTGCGTCGCACACTTGTACAGTTGAAGCTTTGGGCGACAGGATATGCATATTACTTTGTCAACTGCCTGAACACATCCTCAAGGCTTTGACTCTCGGTTTGCAAAGAAACAATATTCAGGTTGTGCTGCAAAGCCAACTCCAGTATTTGCTTGCGCAGCGCTTCTGCATCATCTGTTGTGATCTTCCAGCTATTGGCATCGATCTTCTCTGCTCTCATCGCTGCCGGCAACCTATTTAACCATTCAGCTTCCAATGCTTCTTTAAAGGAAACGCTTACAACAATCGCCGTATCTCCTTTTCGCAGGTTGGCCAACTTATCATCGGCCACTAGAACACCTTTATTAATGATGATCACCCTATCACAAATGGCTTCCACCTCCTGCAAAATATGAGAAGAGAATAGCACCGTTTTATTCTGTCCCTGTTGTTTGATCACATTTCGTATTTCGATGATCTGGTTGGGATCAAGCCCGCTGGTAGGTTCATCCAGTATCAAAACCTCGGGATCATGAATAAGCGAAGCAGCCAATCCAACTCTTTGCTTATATCCTTTAGAAAGCTGCCCGATCTTTTTCTTTTGCTCAACCGTTAAACCGGTAAGCTCAATAACGCTTTGAATTTTGGATTTAGAATTTTGAATTTTGTGCACACCAGCAATGAATTCCAAATATTCCTTTATATACATGTCGTAATAAAGTGGATTCGCCTCAGGTAAATAGCCCACTTTTTTCTTCACCGTTATCGGATCTTCGTTCACATCAATACCAGAAACCTTGACATTGCCTGCATCCGCTTTCAAAAAGCCAGTAATGATCTTCATTGTAGTACTTTTCCCTGCACCATTCGGTCCAAGAAATCCAACGATCTCACCCTTGTTCAGTGAAAACGAAATATTGTTTACCGCTTTCTGTTCTCCGTAAATCTTAGTAAGGTTCTTTACTTCGATGGACATGGGGCCAAAGATAATTCATCAACGCACTAGAAACATTGGCAGCAGTGTAGCCCCGATCACAATGAGAAGTGAAATATAAATTGCAATTGTTACTACGTTATGAAAACGCATCATGGTTCTTCGACCAGGCGTTTCAGCAAGTTCCTGTTCATCTTCATTATACCATTTGAATAACGCGAGCACAACGCCCATGCTTCCTTCCAACTCCCCATGAAACAGGTAAGCCAATAATATTTTGAAGGCTACTATCAGGAAGAACAGTATCCAAAGGAGGTTGTAATATCGAGAGATCAGGTCTAACAGCATATCCTTTCGTACACAGTTTGTGCGAAATTAAACTGCAATTTCCACACCGCTGCATTTAATATATGGAAGTCGAACGCTAATCAAAATCGAAAAAATCGCCTAAAAATCCTTTCTTTTTCTTGTGTTTGTAGTAAGGATCGTGATGAGGATGATGACTTTGTTTGTAACTATCGCCTGCATACGGTTGTTGCGAAGGTGGTTCACTAAAGTTCGAAGAACGCTCTATAAGTTTATCCAATTCACCTTTATCCAACCACACGCCTCTGCAAGTAGGACAATAGTCAATCTCAACGCCTTCCCTGTTAGTCATTAACAATGTTTCGTTGCAATTAGGGCATTTCATAAAAAAGTTTTTAAAAGTTCTGCAATATTTATACCTGCTTTCTCATTATCGTTCATCAGCATCATACTCACCTTTGAAAGCGTACCAGCCAAAGATCACCAATCCAATTGCTACCGGTGTGAAGATAAATATGATTATTCCCCATTGCATCCACTCATTAGTAGTAGCAGTGCTGGTAAGTTTGCTGGCTGCCTGTATCAATAAAAATATAATTGCTGCCGGACCAGCTAACATCCATACTATTCCCAGGTATTTCTTCAAACTATTCATGAACTGGTTTCTTATTAGATAAATAAACCGCACCGATGATAAAACAACTTGCAGCAATCGCCATAGGATACCATAACCCTGCTAATGGATGACCGGCCGGATTTTCAGCAGTCTTACTCATTTCAACGATCAACGTTCCAATGAAAGGCACAAGGCCTCCAAACACACCGTTTCCAATGTGATACGGAAGACTCATTGATGTATAGCGAATCTTGGTTGGGAACAATTCTACTAAAAACGCAGCGATCGGTCCATATACCATCGTTACAAAAAGTACGAGTATAAAGATCAAGCTGATAAACTTCCATGCATAGCTGTCATCCAGTGTAATCGTTATTGTTGATTTGGGTTGATGTGGCGCTGGAATTTTAGCAGACAGCGCATTTTCTTTCATTTGTTGTTGCGTTATCTGCGTCGAAGAAACCGCTTTGCTTCCATCCGAATACTCCGTATGTCTAGTTGATATTACAAATGAATCACCCTGCACCTTTGTAGGCTGCAACTGTATATCAAGTTTTTCATTAGCAATGGGCCTGGTACTAACATTACTTAACTCAAACATTGCATCGAATATAGGTCGATAGCAGACCACTGCCAGTAACATGCCGATCATCATGATCCATTTTCTTCCAACCTTATCACTCAGCCAACCAAAGAATACAAAGAATGGAGTGGCTAATAATAATGCGATGCCTATCCAGGTATTTGCCTGCGTTGATTCTATACTACACGTCTTCAACAAAAACGTTTGAGCGTAGAACTGGCCGGTGTACCACACAACACCCTGCCCCATCGTTGCACCGAATAATGCGAGCAATACCATTTTTAAATTGAGCTTGTGCCCAAAGCTTTCCTTTAATGGATTTACGGATGTTTTACCAGAACTTTTCAATTCAGCGAACAATGGGCTCTCTTTCATCTTCAAACGGATGATCACCGAAACGGCAACCAACAAAATGCTTAACAGGAAAGGCAACCGCCACCCCCATTCGTTGAAGTCTTCTTTATTCATCATCTTTTGAGTAGCGATGATCACCAGGAGTGAAACGAATAAACCAAGCGTGGCAGTGGTTTGTATCCAGCTGGTATAAAATCCTCGCTTATGTTCGGGTGAATGCTCTGCAACATAAGTAGCTGCTCCACCGTATTCACCACCCAATGCAAGTCCTTGCAATAATCTTAATACCAGTACAACGACAGGAGCTAGTTTGAAATTTTCATATGATGGAATACAACCAATCAAAAATGTAGAAACACCCATGATAACCAGGGTCAGTAAAAATGTATGCTTACGACCGATGATATCTCCCAATCTTCCGAATACCAATGCACCGAAGGGCCGCACTATAAAACCTGCAGCGAATGTGGCCAGCGTTGCCAGGAAAGATGCTGTTGGGTTTGCAGATGGGAAAAATTTCTCTGAGATGATGATCGCCAAACTGCCGAAGATGTAGAAATCGTACCATTCTATTAAAGTGCCCACCGAAGATGCACCGATCACTTTCCAGATGCCTTTCGTTTGGTTTGACATGCAGCAGTTGGTTTTTTATTAGTTTTAATGCCCGTTTAAAGATATATTTTTTGTTCATTAAAGAACTGAACGTTGAAGAGTGCGACGCAACGAAGTTCAATAGATGATCTAAAGCCGGGAACATAAAAGAAACCTATTTGCTATGAGTTATCCTTACCAGATAAAGACGTACGACGTGTATGAAGCAGCTTATCAAAAAAGTATTGATGACCCCGAAACATTCTGGGGTGAGATCGCTGAACATTTTACCTGGAGAAAGAAATGGGATAAAGTGCTTGAATGGAATTTTAAAGAGCCAAAGGTTGAATGGTTTAAAGGTGCTAAACTGAATATTACAGAGAATCTTATTGATCGTCATCTTGCAACAAAAGGAAATGATCCCGCCATTATATGGGAGCCTAACAACCCGGATGAAAGAACAAGGATCGTTACATACAACCGCCTGCACAAACGCGTTTGCCAGGTAGCACAGATGCTGAAAAATAACGGTGTAAAAAAAGGTGATCGTGTTTGCATTTACATGGGCATGGTGCCCGAGTTGGCGTATGCGATCTTAGGATGTGCAAGGATCGGCGCTATACATTCTGTTGTTTTCGGTGGCTTCTCTGCGCAAAGTATTGCCGATCGTTTGGAAGATGCACAGGCAGAATACATCATTACCTGCGATGGCGCTTATCGGGGTGCGAAAGATATCCCGCTGAAGAATGTAATTGATGATGCGTTAATTGGAAATAAAACGGTGAAACGGGTGATCGTGTACACGAGAACAAGAACAGGTGTATCAATGATCAAAGGTCGCGATGTGTGGTGGGAAGATGAGATGGAACATGCAGAACACCAGGTGGAGAAAGATGGCGTGGTGTCTTTTGCCGCAGAAGAAATGGATGCAGAAGACCCGCTGTTCATTTTATACACTTCGGGCTCAACAGGTAAACCCAAAGGAGTGGTACATACCTGTGGTGGTTACATGGTGTACACCAACTACACTTTTGTAAATGTATTTCAATACAAACCTGAAGAGATACATTTCTGTACTGCAGATATTGGCTGGATAACAGGTCACTCATATATTGTTTACGGCCCGCTGAGTGCAGGCGCTACATCGCTCATGTTTGAAGGTGTGCCTACATGGCCTGATGCAGGAAGGTTCTGGGACATCATTGATAAATACAAAGTAAATACGCTCTATACCGCTCCCACTGCAATCAGGAGTTTGATGGGATTTGGTTTAGGACCAATTCACGGCCACAAACTGAACAGCCTGCAAATACTCGGAACCGTTGGCGAACCTATCAATGAAGAAGCATGGCATTGGTATGATGAACACATCGGGAAAAAGAAATGCCCAATTGTAGATACATGGTGGCAAACGGAAACAGGTGGTATCCTGATCTCAAATCTTGCAGGCGTTACTCCTGCTAAACCAACCTACGCAACATTGCCAATGCCGGGTGTACAACCAATATTGGTAGATGAAAATGGAAAAGAGATCGAAGGCAATAACGTAACAGGTAATTTATGCATCAAAGCACCATGGCCATCTATACTGCGGACAACATATGGTGATCATGAACGATGCAGGCTCAATTATTTTTCTACTTATGAGAATTTATATTTCACCGGTGATGGCGCATTAAGAGATGAAAATGGATTCTATCGCATAACCGGTAGGGTGGATGATGTATTAAATGTTAGCGGACACAGGATCGGCACTGCAGAAGTAGAAAATGCAATTAACATGCACGCCGGTGTTGTTGAAAGTGCAGTGGTTGGTTACCCGCATGCGGTAAAAGGACAAGGCATTTACGCCTACGTTATTTATAACGGGAGACACAATGAAGAAGACCTCACACGAAAAGATATTCTCCAAACTGTTACAAGAATTATTGGGGCTATTGCTAAACCAGATAAGATTCAGTTCGTTTCAGGGCTACCTAAGACAAGAAGCGGGAAGATCATGAGAAGGATTTTGAGGAAGATCGCAGAAGGGGAAACAGAGAACCTAGGAGATACTACTACATTGTTGGACCCGGGGGTGGTGGATGAAATCAAAAGAGGGAGGGTGTAACAAATTTCAGCGTATTTGCTCTTCTTGTAGAAAAAAACACACATTATTCAACCGTTGTATTGTAAAACAACACTTAAACAGCAATTGCACAATTATTGTTGCATGCATTGCATGAAAAGTCGTGAGCAGATGAGTGAGGAGCAAGTACGGTTTTACGAATTGAACAAACGATTTCTGGCGGAAGTAGAGAAAGGTAAAGACTGGAATGAATTACATCCATTGATAGTGGAGATGAAAGAGCTGGCCAAGAAATTTGATCATTTAGAACTTGCTACTGTTCCGACATATGATCGGGAACAACGTAACAGTCCGATAAATTGATCCTATGCTAACCTAAAAAAACCTTGAGGCTGTAGAAATGCAGCCTTTTTATTTTGATCAAGCAACGAAATAACGTGCTTAACATCTTCAAACACTAAAACTCCCAATTATAATCTGTATTCATATTCCTGCTCGTTGGTTGCTGCTGTCCTTTGGTGAGCTTTAGTACCAGTTGCTGCATATACTTCCGGATCTCCGATTGGCTCACTTTTCTGTTCCGGTCTTTATCCGCCTGCTTATCGAAAACTCCTTTCATAAAACTATAACTGAACACACCATTGCTCCACTCACCACTTTCTAACGCATACTCTTCTCCTGCAGCAGCAGAGATTATATTAATTCCGTTATCCCTGTTCACGTCACTGAAATATTGCTCCATCAGTTTTACTGTATTCTGAACGGTTCTTTCCTTTTTAACTTTCACTTTGCTTCGTGTAGCAGTCTTTACAAACTGTGTATCTGCCGTTGCAGCAGAAAAAGAAAATCGTTCTCTATCCACTTCACCACTATGACAGGCATCGATCAAAATAAGTTTTTGCCGTGCAGGAATATCTTCCAGCAATGCACTGATATCATTAATAGAAATCCCCTTTGCAGCAGGATCAGTAAAATCCATATCCCATCCTGCGAAATAAAAATTGTAAGCAGTATCCAGGATGCCATGACCTGAGAAAGAAACGACAACCTTATCATCAACGCTGGTATTGTTAAGCATTTGTTTGATCGCTGATATATTCTGTTTCGTTACTGCCGAATCGATATACAAATATGTTTTTGCATCTGCATCTTTCTGTTTGAATTTTGTGGCAATATCCTGTACATCTTTCACTGCATACTTCAGGTTCATAGATGAATCGTGATAATTGGAGACTGCAACGCCGATGTAATAAGTCTGCGATTTTACCGGTGCAGATGGGGTGTAACTTATCTCTATTCGTTCCCGCAAGCTTTCCATCCTATTATTCATAACATAAGCTGCCTCTATATTATTGATGCCTGTATTCAATCTCGCCTGCAGCTTCCATTCATTTGCAGCTTTACTGATCACTTCTATCTTTTGTCCATTCACATACAAATTGAATTGCCTGATTGAAGATGCAGGTTGCTCAGTATGAAAGCTGAGCGCAATAACTGAATCCTGCACAACAGGTTTCAACGCTTTCCTGTTTACAACTCTTACAGGTTTTGCAGATGATATATCAGGCAGCATCTCGCTGCTGTAGCCTGCTTTTTTCAATCTCCTTACAAATGCCTTTTGATGTGCCTGCAATAATGATTCTTCTGCAAAGCCAAGTGATTGTAAAACTTTGTCAGGCCTGTTCAACTGGAGATCTAACTGCGCAAAAGAATACGTATCGAATTCCTTGGCATAATGCAGGCCACCAGCAACAGTTGCAGGCACGAGATAATAATTATCGGGAGTGATCAATGCATAGCCACGTTCGCCATTTTCATACAACGCCGCAATACTGATAACCGGCTGCTTTGTTACAATGTTCCTGATCTTCACGGCACCATCATTTCCTTTGCAGATGATCCACTGTTTCGAAGGCTGAAACAAGATCTCTCCAACCACTCCTGCCTGCTCCTTTTCCCTGAAGAGTAATGAATCGTTTGAACGTCTCCTCCATTCAACTGTTCCGTTAAAATAACCAATCGCATAAAGGTCCTCTGAAGGGTGTATCGCCAGCGTGCTGATAAGTGTATCAGACATTCTTCTCACCGATGTGATGCCCGTCTGCAGATCATGCACCATCACAGATTGGTACCGCATGAATTCTCCCGGTTTTTTTTTCCGGTAATCATCGTACCACATCTCCTTAC
>JAEZDC010000118.1 GCA_023429825.1 Bacteroidota bacterium
GCCGTGGCTCTTACATTGTCATCCCAAAAGCCTGGCGAAAGGGAAAGTTGGCGATCTCCTTCTACTTTAACTTGTCTGTTATCGTAGTCAAAGAAACCTCCTCAGGACACTAACACGGTCCCTCATATTCTTTAAATGCTCTACTGTCATAGGCCGCAAAGTAATGGAAGAAATTGATGTAACCAGCAACAGCTTTCATGGGAATGTCTGTTGTGTCACTCACTTCAAAGTTCCGTTTTCATTGCACCAGGAAACTTATCTTAGCACAAAACCTTACTTCTCTATGAAAAAATTATTTGCAATTACATCTCTGATCTGTTTCCTCTCCTGCAGTGATTCAACTTCTAATGGTCAACCTGGTTCTGCAAAATCAAGCGGAGACCTTTACCTACGAACCTATATGTGGACAGGTATGTACGGGAGTTCGTTAGACATCTCCTGGATCTATATGGACAAAAAGGGAAACATTGTGAAAAACCCAAAGCACGGCGTTAATCCAGTCGATTTGACTAAAGAAAAGCAAACGAATGCAAAAAATACCGGCACTTATAAAGTTGCGGGCAATAAACTTAACATAACGTGGAGTGATGGCAAAACCGCTACCTGGAGTTTGGAAAAGGAAGGTGGCAAGTATTCAATAATTGACGGCGGTATAACTACCATACAAGATCCTATGCCGAAAAACTACAGGATTGAAGGACAGTATGCAGCTTCAGTAGTTTTACCTAATGTGGCTGCTTCTCATACAATCGTATTCAAAAAAGACGGAACATTCTCCGACAGCAGGTTAGGCACAGTTACGACTCCTGACGTTACCGGAAGTTCTGAAAAAGGTTCAGCAGGCACATATGACATCAGCGGAAATACTTTGACCATGAAGTTCAATGACGGAAAAGTTGAAAAAAGCGTTATTTGTATCTGGGATATGGATGGCAAAAAAAATCTTGTGATCAATGGAAGCTATTACCCGCAAGAAAAATAAAAGAAAAAAACCTCCGAAATGGAGGTTTTTTTTAAATACAATTATACAACTCCTATATATTAAATCCATCTGCTAGTATAGCACCTTTCTTTACTACAACAATCCCATCTTTAATTGTGTACAATGAATGATCTGTATCCGGAAGATGTGTGCCTCCATTTATTCTCACATCATTACCTATTCGGCAATTCTTATCAATGATTGCGTTTCTTATATAACAGCGTTCACCAATACCAATCCGTGGAATACCTCGCTCTACGTTATGAGCCATTTCATCTATAGTTTCATAATAATCATTACCCATGATGTAAGTATTCACTATTGTAGAGCCATGCCCTATCCTTGCCCTGATACCTATCACGCTATGCTCAATTCTGCTTGCATTGATAATGGAACCTTCCGCCATTACCGTTTTTTCCAATGTAGTTCCGCTGATCTTGGCAGGAGGAAGCATTCTTGCACGGCTGTAGATGATATTTGTGTTATCGAACAGGTTAAACGGCGGAAGCTCATCCGTTAAAGCCAGGTTCGCTTCAAAAAAAGCATGAATATGCCCGATATCCTCCCAATAACCTTCGTATTGATAACTGGTTACTTTATATTTTTCAATTGATTTTGGTATGATCTCTTTACCAAAATCTTTATCGTCCGGAAACTCTTCCAACAAAATATCCCTCAGGATGCTTTTGTTGAAAACATAAATACCCATTGATGCCAGGTACACTTTACCAAGCTTCTGCATTTCCTCGCCGGTATCGCTCACCCAATCTTCCAAACCACTTTTTGGTTTCTCAATGAAAGATGTAATAAGATTATTTTCATTTTTCTTCAGGATTCCAAATTCACTGGCTTCTTTTGCGTGAACAGGAATTGTAGCTACACTTATATCAGCACCATTGGCAATATGGTTCTCCATCATCTCTGCAAAATCCATTTGATACAGTTGATCACCACTAAGGATTAGAATATATTCGAAATTGAAGGAGAAAATATGCCGCATTGATTGCCTTACTGCATCAGCAGTTCCCTGGAACCAATTTGCATTTTCAGGTGTTTGTTCAGCAGCCAGGATATCAACGAAACCAGTACTGAAATTGCTGAAATGATAAGTGTTCTTGATATGTTTATTTAGCGAAGCCGAATTGAACTGCGTCAACACAAACATCTTATTGATGTTACTATTGATACAGTTACTGATGGGTATATCCACCAGTCGATACTTACCTGCAATAGGAACCGCCGGCTTACTACGACTAGCCGTTAACGGGTACAATCTCGTACCTGCTCCACCTCCAAGAATTACTGCCATTACGGATTTAGGAGAAAACATAATCGTTATTATTTTTTTGTACTTAGCTTTTGGTTATTTTTTCATCTTCTGTTGCGTCGCACACTTGTACTGCAACAATTCTATTCTTCGAATCTGATTTACACGTAGCATCTTATGCATCAAATCTTTATCCAAATTACTTCAATGATGAATACAAATCTAAATATTGTTGCACGGCTCCTTCCCAACTATGATCGACTTTCATCATGTCCTTCCGTATCTTAAGCATTGCATTCTTACTTTTATACAACTCAACAGCTCGTTGAACGGTATAAACAATATCATGCACCGTCGCATGATTGAAGCGTAAACCAAAACCGCCGTCACCAATATCTGTAACCGTATCTATCAACCCACCTGTGCTTCTAACCATTGGAACTGTACCATAACGCAAAGCATACATTTGATTCAGTCCACAAGGTTCAACCCTGCTGGGCATCAGCAAAAAATCTGCCGCTGCATATAATTGGTGACTTAATCCTTCATGATAGCCTATATAAACATTGTACTTGTCACCAAAATGGTTCTTCATTTCATTCAGCCGGCCTTCAACATGTGGATCACCACTGCCAAGAATCATGAAACAACATTCATGGTTCGAAGCATATAATGCAGCTGCAATCGCATCCGGCAATATATCAGCTGCTTTTTCTCCGACAAGTCTTCCAATGAAAACAACAAGTGGCTTTGTTGCATCCAGACCAAATTCATCACAAACAAATTTTTTATTCTCACTCTTACCTTTACTGATATTCCTTGTGCTATATTTCAATTTCAGAAATGGATCTGTGGCGGGATTCCACACTTCATAATCAATACCGTTTAAAATTCCCCGACATTTTCCTCGTTCATATTCAAATAATGCTTCCAGACCATTGCTGTTCCATCTTAATTCATCTAAATAACTCCAGCTAACTGTAGTAACAGCGCTTGCACACTTAACACCGCTGGCGAGCGGATTAATGGTATTATCCCATTCAAGCATTCCGCCTTTCCACTCGTCATACATAGGTAAATAATGGCTTTTATTCCACCCCATCCAACCTTGGTATTGTGCATTGTGAATAGTTACAACCGTTGGAATATGGCTCATAAAACGATATGGATAACTATACTGCAGCATAAACGGGATCAGTGCAGTATGATGATCGTGGCAATGCACTACATCCGGTTGATGTTCCCAATGACTTAACCAATTTGCAAAAGCGATTTGAAATGCAGTAAATCTTTCTGTATCGTCATCAAAACCGTAGATGCCGTCCCGGTCAAGCAATCCATGTATATCTATTAAATAAAGATCAAAGCCCAGTTTGTTGGTTGTTTCTTTTATGATAGTGTATTCAAACACCCAACTACCCATATTGGCATAGCCTTTAAAATCGACTGACCAGTCATTATCATACAAAAACTTCGTTTTGTACATCGGCATCACCACTTTTGCAAAATGACCGGCTTTGTTCTGATATTTAGGTAAAGCGCCTACTACATCTCCCAATCCTCCAGCTTTGGCCACAGGATAACATTCGGCACTTACATGTATTATCTCCATCCGTACAGTTTCGTTTCTATAAGTAAAAGTAGTTCATAGCAAATTGCATACATAAAATTTTTATGTCAGTATAACTCTCATAAAAACTTATTACTTTTCATTCTTAAACAAAACTAACCTCAACCGATGGCAACTGCAATCATCAACAAGAAAACAGGACTTGCTTCATCAGGACCTGTTCCTACCAACTATGGAGCATTGAGTACCCTTGTAACTGTATTCTTTTTCTGGGGATTCATAGCTGCAGGCAACAGTGTATTCATTCCTTTTTGTAAACATTATTTCGATCTCGACCAGTTCCAAAGCCAGCTTATAGATTTTGCTTTTTACCTCGCTTATTATATCGGTGCACTAGCATTGTTTGCATTTGGCGCATTCGGCGGTAAAGACTTGGTTGCAAAATGGGGCTATAAAAAAAGCATTGTGTATGGATTACTATTCTCAGCATTGGGAGCAATCGCAATGATAATAGCGGTAAATGCCAATACCTTTTACGGAATGCTTTTCGGCTTATTTATAGTTGCGCTAGGTTTTTCACTTCAGCAAACAGCAGCTCAACCGTTTGCGATTTCTTTAGGCGATCCTGCAACAGGTACAAGCAGGGTAAACCTGGGTGGTGGTGTAAATTCTTTTGGAACAGCGATAGGCCCTTTAGTTGTTGCTTTCGCATTATTTGGAACCACAGCTGCCATCACGGATGAAAAGATTCAATCTCTTGGACTGGATAAAGTGATGATTCTATATGCCGGCGTTGGTGCTTTATTCCTGGCCGCTGCTGCACTATTTTATTTTTCTAAAAGAGTTCCGGCAGGCATATCTACTGAAAAAACAGAAAGAGCTGATAAAGCCTTATATTCTTTGATAATAATTACCGGCCTTTTGATTGTAATGTTTGTGCCGGTGTTTAATAGTTATAAGATCGATCCCGCTAATTTATCTGATATAGAAAAACATGACCTGGAAACATATCGTATGAGATGGCTTTTAGGGGCCTTCGCTGTTGTTGTTGGTGGTTTATTGTTTGCAAACTTCCGTGCAAAAAATAATGCAGCAGGTTGGGGTGCGATGCAATATCCTCAACTGGTTTTAGGAATGTTGGCCATTTTCTTTTACGTAGGTGTTGAGGTAACGATCGTAAGTAATCTGGGTGAATTATTAAAGCAACCTGATTTTGGCGGGTATCAATCGTCTGAAGTAGCACCTTTCGTTTCTATGTATTGGGGCAGTTTAATGATCGGTCGTTGGGCAGGATCTATTGCAGTATTCAACTTGAAAAAGTCAGCCAAGCAGGCATTAACCTTTATTGTTCCATTGATCGCTTTTGGAGTTGTGTTAGGAGTAATTGCAATATCACAATATGATACGCAACCACTATATTATTATGTACTATGCATTCTTGTACAAATCGCAGCGTTTTATTTTTCTCAGGACAAGCCATCCAGGACATTATTCATTTTTGCAACCCTTGGATTGATCGCAATGCTTATTGGTATTTTCTCAACCGGTACTACAGCTATCTATGCTTTTCTTAGCGGCGGTTTATTCTGCTCTATTATGTGGCCGGCGATTTTCAGCTTAGCTATAGCAGGTTTAGGTAAATACACCACACAAGGTTCTGCTTTTCTAATCATGATGATCTTAGGAGGTGGTATCATCCCTCCTATACAGGGGAAAGTAGCAGACTATTTGCAAACGAAATCAGATGTTGCAGGTTATGGTATTCATCAGTCATATTGGATAGCTGTTCTTTGTTTTGCTTACCTGGCTTTTTATGCTTTTGTAGTAAAAGGCATTTTAAAAAGACAAGGGATTGATTATGACAAAAAACCTGATGATGATCTTGAACCATTGCAAACTTCACCTGAATCAGCAATCGATGTAACTGTATAACATGGACGATCAACAACAAACACAGCTCGCAATCGGCGTAGATATCGGTGGTACCAATACAAAATATGGCATCGTCAATCATCGTGGAGAGATATTAGAAAAAGGTGATCTCAGAACAGATGTTCATGAAACTCCTGACGCTTTTGTAGATGCACTACATGCTGCGCTGATTCCTATAATGGAGAGGCAAACAAATTATAAGATCAAAGGCATTGGCATCGGTGCGCCTAATGGAAATTTTTATACTGGCACTATTGATTACGCTCCTAATCTTCGTTGGAAAGGTGTAGTTCCTTTAGCTAAAATGGTATCAGACACATTCTGGGTGCCTTGTTCATTAACAAACGATGCTAATGCAGCTGCTGTTGGGGAAATGATGTATGGAGCAGCAAGAGGCATGAGAGATTTTATCATGATCACTTTGGGAACTGGAGTCGGCAGTGGAATTGTTGCGAATGGGCAGTTGATCTATGGCCATGATGGTTTTGCTGGCGAGTTAGGCCACACTATCATTCGTCCGGGCGGCAGAAAACATTGGTCAACAAAATTAGATGGCTCGCTCGAGGCATATTGTTCTGCCACAGGAATCGTTCTCACCGCTAAGGAGTTGTTGAATAATTCCACAGAAGAAAGCACACTTCGTCAACACAATGTAGATGCACTAAATTCAAAGATCATCTATGATTGTGCAGTAGCCGGTGATAAAATCGCAAAAGAAGTATATCGTTTCACAGGACAGATACTCGGTGAATCCTTGGCGAACTTTATTATGTTCTCTTCACCGGAAGCGATCATCCTATTTGGTGGAGTGATCAAAGCCGGTGACCTGATCATGAACCCTACTAAAGAACACATGGAGAAAAATCTTCTCCCCATCTTCCAGGATAAAATAAAACTCATCTTCTCTGAACTTGAAGAGGCCGATGCCGCTATACTTGGTGCGTCAGCATTGGTTTGGGATATGAAATGATAAGCTAAGAGGTTAAATTAAAGGAGCAAAAGAGGTTACAATCTTCTTTTTGCTCCTTTTCTCTTTTAAACTCTTAGTTCAAAAAATAAAAAAAGCCGATGCATTTAGAAGTGCATCGGCCTGGTGTGGGACCTAAAAATAGAGAGAGAAAACTTTTACTTCAGCTTCAAAACAGGTTTTAGTAAATACTTACCCGGACCCATTTTGTGCACTGACTCTGCAGCATCAAAGTCGATCAATACCGATTCCTTTCCATCTAATCTGTTTCCAATCCATACTCTCAACCTATCTCCGGCCTCACTATCAATAAGTAGCGGATATATTTTATTTCCCACCTTGATAGTGTTGTTCTCACCTAAAACAAACCTTATTTCCTTTACATCATTTCCCGGAACAATTCCTTTGCCAATTACAGTTTCGATCCCGTTTGTGTAATCAAGCAAGTTGTACACCTTGCTTCCTTCACTCAACACAATCCACTCGTTCACATTACCATAATTCACCCTTACCTCTTTTATCTCAACGTTCACTTCCTGTGCAGGGTAAGGATTATCCGTTAATCTTACCTTCAATTGCCTTTCTTTTTGCTGCTGTGGCGCTGTCATTGTAAAGCTGTAAAACAAACTCATAAATGTCAGCGTAAGCAGTGTAAATAACACCGTCGTTTTCATAGTTACTCATTTCCAATCTTCTTCAATTCCTGTCTACGTATAAATGTTTAAAAAAACCATGCCAATGGAAAACAGCACTTAATTTTTTTGTTACCAAGCTGATGTAGTGCTATTTAGCTTCTCTTGCGTCGCACTCTTGTACATTCAGAACAACTATCAACAAAAAAGTTGTGTAACACGAATAGGGAATTACTCAACATCAGT
>JAEZDC010000018.1 GCA_023429825.1 Bacteroidota bacterium
GCTGATGGTAAATCCTGCTGTTGATTGCGGGAATACAGTTACCGGAACGATCAAAGTATCAGGGCAACCATTCTCGATCACGATGAGCGTTACATTGTAAGTTCCTGCTGCAGCATAGCTGTGAACAGGGCTATGCGCATTGGAAACAGGCGAGCCATCACCAAAGTTCCATATATAAGTGATGCCAGCACCTGTAGGACCGTTATTATCAAATATGAAGCTGTTATCACTCAAACACTGTGAAGAATCATTGATGCTGAAGTTCGCAGGCTGCAATGGATACACAGTTACCTGCCGTGTAGTACTGTCCTTACAACCATTATCAGTGGTTACAATAAGTTGCACGGTGTACACACCACCCGTTGAATAGTTGTGAACAGGATTTTGTTGCGTGGAAGTATTGCCATCGCCAAAGTTCCAGTTATAAGTAACGATAGAACCGGAGCTTACGGTAGATGTGTTGGTAAAGTGAAAATCATTACCTGTCACACATTGTACAGGTACAGCAATAGTAAATAAAGCTGCAGGCTGCGGGTTAACAGTTACAGGTATAGTAATGCTGTTAGAGCAACCATTGTTGGTAGTAACCACTAATGTTACGTTGTACGTTCCTGCAGCAGCATAAGTGTGCGATGGATTTTGCTGTGTAGATGAACCACCGTCACCGAATGTCCAGCTATATGTAACAGTACCGATACTCACAGTAGCATTTGTGTTGAACTGGAAACTATTGCCAGTTAAACATTGCGAGTCATCGTTGATCGTAAACGTTACTCCTGAAGGCTGCGGGTACACAGTCACGTTTTGAGTGATGCTGTCCCGGCATCCGTTATTGGTTGTAACTACCAGGGTAACCGCATAAGTGCCTGCTGCGCCATAAGAGTGAGACGGGTTTTGCTGCGTTGATGTATTGCCATCACCGAATGCCCAGCTATAACTTACTGTTCCGCCGGGTACACTTGCATTGGTGCTGAATTGGAAACTGTTACTGCTTAAGCACTGTAAAGATGAATTCACCGCAAAGTTTACATTGATAGGCTGGGGCTGAACAGTTATATTTTGCGTAATGCTATCAAGACATCCATTGTTTGTAGTGACAACTACTTCTACAGAATAGGTGCCGTCTGCACTATACACGTAAGTTGGGTTGGAGAGAAACGAAGAACCACCATCACCGAAGGTCCAGCTATAATTACTGATACTTCCACTGCTTACAGTTGAAGTAGTAAGGAAAGTGAAACTGTTTCCGCTTAAACATTGAGCGTTGTCATTAATATTAAACGAAGCTACAGGTTGCGGATGGACAGTTACATTTTGCGTTACGCTATCAACACATCCGGCACTCGTGGTAACAAGCAGTTTAACCGGATACGTCCCCGCTGCAGCGTAGATATGAGCCGGGTTTTGTAAGGTAGAGGATCCGCCATCACCAAATGTCCAGCTATAAGTAATGGTGCCTGAAACAACAGTTGCATTCGTACTGAACTGGAAGTCATTTCCACTTAAGCACTGCGCAATATTATTGATACTGAAGTTTACACCGGTTGGTTGTGCATGCAGCGTTACATCCTGTGAAATACTATCCCGGCATCCGTTATTAGTTGTTACTATAAGTTTAATGGTATAAGTACCATTGGTAGGGAATGTATGGGTAGGGTTCTGAAGGGTGGAGGTATTACCATCACCGAAATCCCATAGGTAAGTAACAGTACCGCCGGGCACACTTGCATTGGTATTAAAGGCAAAGCTGTTTCCGCTCACACATGGAGTAGCGCTGTTGATTGTATATGTAACATTTATGGGCTGCGGATACACAGTAACGTTCTGTGTGATGCTGTCCGCACATCCGTTATTGGTAGTAACCACCAGCTTAACAGGATATGTTCCCGCAGCTCCATAACTGTGTGTTGGATTTTGAGAAGTAGATGTTTGTCCATCACCAAAATTCCATAGATAGGTGACTGAGCCACCCGGTACACTTGCATTAGTATTAAAGGCAAAGCTGTTCCCGCTGCGGCATTGGGTACCATCGTTGATGGTAAAGTTTACATCGGCAGGTTGGGGGTAGACAATTACATTCTGCGTAACACTATCGATACATCCGTTATCGGTGGTCACTACTAATGTTACGGGGAAAGTTCCCGGTGATGTATAAATATGAGTTGGATTAGGTAAAGTAGAGGTGTGTCCATCACCGAAATTCCAGCTAATGCTAACAATGATTCCAGTGCTGGATGACGTATTGGTGAATGTAAAATTATTGTCGTCAAAACACTGGTTAGCCGGAGGGTTGATCGTAAACGCTGCTGTTGATTGAGGAAATACGATCACCTGTCTTGTAGTAGTATTGGTACAACCGTTATTAGAAGTAACAGTGAGCGAAACTGTGTACGTACCGGCAGCAGTATAATTATAAGTCGGATTCTGTGCCGTAGAAATGCCTATACCGTCTCCAAAATCCCAGCTCCAGTCGGTGATCGTTCCACCGTTTACGGTAGAACCATCGGTGAAAGTGTATGTGTTTCCTGCCAGGCAAACATTGGCAGAGGTAGTGAAACTGGCTACCGGCGAAGGATTAACAGTAACAAGGTAATTATGTGCAGGCCCGGTACAGCCATTGGCTGTAGGAACCACCGTATATGTTACGACTATCGGCGCACCTGTAGTATTAATAAGGGCTTCACTAATAGGATTGCTCGATTGGTTACTCACAGCAGGGTTGCTGATACCAGGCACTGCTGGCCTGCTCCAACTAAAGGTAGTACCGGGATCCACGCTGCTGGTGATCGTATAGTTTTGTACTACTCCGCTGCAGGTATTTCCTGCTCCTGCACTGGTAACAGTAGGGGTGGTGACTTCATCAACTATTTTTTGTTGTATAAAAGGAGGACAGTTAGTGCTATCCGAAACTTGTACTGTATATGTTCCGGCGAGATTAACTGTTGGAGATTGCAAGGTCGATGTAAAACCACCCGGCCCGGTCCAGCTGAATGTATATGGTGGGTGACCACCGGTAGGGGTGGCAGTTAATTGTACACTGGAGGGAGAGCCCGCATTTGTACATATAAATGCAGGAGTTGGAGTAATAACAACTGTTGATAAAGAGGGATACACCCAAACTCTCACAGTATCGCATACATTACCTAATCCGCAACTACTTGCCGTTCCGCAAACTCTATAATCAATATAATTTTGTCCTGGGGGTACGGCGGTCGGACGCACTATTACCGAAGAAGCTGTAGTAGAACTCAGATAGGAATTATAAGTTCCAACTGCACCCGGTGAAATTGAAGTCCAATTTATAGACGCGGGTATTAACCCAGTTACCGATAATGTGTCTTGACAGCTTCCATCTGCCCTTATTGAAACGTCTTCTGATACTGCGAAACCTGGTTTTACGGTAATTACATAATTTGGTAGGTCTCCACCAGGCTTGCAGTAAGTTAAACAGAATGTAGTTAAACCTGAGATGCAGGCAAAACCTCCCAGGGAAAATGGAGCACCACAATTGATTTGATAATCTCCCGAAGCTCCATTGTCACTTTCTGCAAAGGAAATGCTGCCTGCTCTTGGGTGTACGGTAATATTAAACCTTATACATCTATCTCCTCCAGATGCGGTACAACAATGACCGTTACGTGGATAATCTGTACCTAAAATAGTAATTGTCGTATCTGGACTTGCAGATAAGTTGATATTTACTACAGGAACAGTGCCGTCACACGACGTGCAAGTTTGAGCTTTTAAAGGACTTGATCCAAAAAAGAATAAAAAGATAATTATTGAGAAGAATCGCAAACTCAGCCCACCCGCAGAACACCGTATCCACCGGACACAATTCTCATAACGAAACCTCCTTATGAAGTAGTGTTTCTGCATAGTTAGTCTATTGGATTCTGGCTAAAATAAAGAATAAATAAGGTTGTAACAGTTGTTTTAGTCTCATTCGGGTATAATTTAAGCCAGCGATCCGTTATACATTAAAATCAATATGCCTAATCCCTTTCGGGTTAGTCACTGGAAATTAAATCAGTAAAAAAAGCAAAGTGTTTCAAAAGGGGTGGGATGTACGGGGGCTGCTAAGATAACGGAATTTGAGCCAGGAAATTATGTGGTTTTCATGTCATTTTGCACATTTCTGCGCATAATATAAATACCCTATGTATTATCGCCTATGTCAAAGAAAAAACCGCCTTCATATAGAAGGCGGCTAATATCTATCCCCTGTCATTTATACCTGTCATCTAATATTTCGGCTGCACTCCCATATTATAAAACATGAACGCCCATTTATCTGCTTCTTCTTCGATGATCTGCTTGGTACTTCTGCCTGAACCATGACCGGCTTTCGTTTCAATCCTTATCAAAACCGGGTTGCTTCCCTGCTGGTTTTCCTGCATGGTAGCAGCAAACTTAAAACTGTGCGCTGGCACCACGCGGTCGTCATGATCTGCCGTCATGATCAGCGTGGCAGGGTAGGAGGCCTTCTTCACATTATGCAACGGTGAATACTTATGTAAGTATTCAAACATCTCTTTGCTTTCTTCACTGGTGCCATAATCATATGCCCATCCTGCACCTGCTGTGAATTTGTGATAGCGTAACATATCCATAACGCCAACAAAAGGAAAAGCTACTTTACAAAGGTTGGGCTGTTGCGTAATACAGGCACCTACCAGTAATCCACCATTGCTTTCACCCTGTATCGCCAGCATTTCCGTACTGGTGTATTTATTGTCTTTGAGATACTGTGCTGCCGCCATAAAATCGTCAAACACATTTTGTTTCTTCATCTTAATTCCCTGCTGGTGCCAGTCTTCTCCATACTCGCCGCCACCACGGATATTCGCTACGGCATATACACCTCCATTCTCCAGTAAAATAATATTGCTTGTACTGAACCAAGGTGTCATGCTGCTGCTGAATCCACCATAGCCATACAACAACGTAGGGTTCTTGCCATTCAGTTCAATTCCTTTTTTGTAGGTGATGATCATCGGGATCTTCGTTCCATCTTTACTGGTATAGAAAACCTGTTTGCTTTCCAGTTCCGATGGATTGAACTTCAGTTTGCTTTCTTTGTACACCTCCGATTTTCCTGATGCGATATCATAGCGATAAATAGTAGAAGGCTGGGTATAAGAGGTATAGCTGTAGTACAGTTCCTTTTCTGTTTCTTTTGCATAAAACCCCCACGCACTGCCTGGGCCGGGCAATTGGATCTCCCGCAATTGCTTGCCTGTAAGATCGTATTGATACACTTTAGTGATGGCATCTTTTAAATAAGCCGCGAAGAAGTTCTTTCCTGCAGTTGAAGCCTGCAACACTTCAGGCTTTGCCGGTATGATCGTCTTCCAATTTTCAGGTGTGGGATTATTGATAGGCGCCGCTACCAGTTTATTGGTTGGCGCATCTTTATCTGTTTGAATATAGAAATATTCGCCATCGTTATAAATGAGACTATGGCTGTTCTTCATATCTGTAACGATCGCAACAGGAGTGCTTCCGGGTTTGGTAAGGTCCTGCACATACAACGCATTGCCATAGGTTTCATTCGCTGCATATATTACCAGCCATTTCTGGTCTTCGCTCACCCCGGCCCATAGATAACGTGTCGGCTTTGTATCACTGCCAAACACCATTTTATCTTCACTTTGTTTTGTGCCCAGCTTATGGAAATACAGTTTATGATTATCTGTAATGCCCGACAGCCTGCTGCCAGCCTTTGGCTTTTCATAGGTACTGTAAAAAAATCCATCATTGCCTTTCCAGGCAGCACCGCTGAACTTCAGATCAAGTGTATCAGCCAATACTTGCCTGGTAACTGCATTCATTACTGCCAGCTTTTGCCAGTCACTACCGCCTTCACTGATGGAATAAGCTGCCATCGATCCATCCTTTGTAAAATATACACCACTTAAACTTGTGGTTCCATCTTTACTGAACGTGTTAGGATCAATAAACACTTCCGATTCTTTACTTCCTGCTTTTTCCCTGTACAGTACAAATTGGTTTTGTAAACCGCTGTTACGGTAGTAATACAGGTAGTTGTTTTCTTTGAACGGGTTGGAATACTTTTCAAAATTGTATAACTCCTCGTAGCGTTTAGCGATACCATCGCGAAAAGGTATTCTGCCGATATAATCCTGCGTCACCTTATTCTGCGCTTGCACCCAATCTGTAGTAGCGGCGCTGGTATCATTTTCCAGCCATCGGTACGGATCGGCTACTGCTGTGCCGAAATAAACGTCTTTGATGCTCGTGTCTTTGTTAGTTGTTGGATAGGTCACGTTGATGCTTTCAAAACTGGCTAATGTTGCCTGGTTGTTTTTACATGATGAAAATAACGCCGCTAAGGCGATGAATGGAATGAAATTTCTCATGGCAATTTGGTTGAAGGTTGAAGATACGGGAATATACAGTTAAAGAAGCTTGGGGAGGTGCAAATGAAAAAGCAACCTTACCTAAAAGTTGCTTTCTCGTGTTGATCTGAGTTACTTTTCCTGTCTGTTGATTCTTTGTTCCCTGCTCTATTCATAATAAGATAAAACTATGCCAAAGCAAGCAGCTAATGCTACTCAGTTAGAGATATCTTCTTTGGAGATGTGTAGTAGAAGTTAAGTATTCCCTGGTTCTTTAAGGCTATCGAGATACCTGTATAGGCATTCTTCCACTGCCTTAACAAATTCTGGGGATGTGAGATGATATACCGGTACAAGCTTTTCTTCTTCTACCTTATAAGCGATACTGTCTCCGTACCGGGCAATTACCTTCGGGTCATCAAACATGAACCAGTGAAAATGCGGCAGTATATCAGTGCTGCTCACCACGTAGCCTGAATAGCTTTCTCCTTCATACACAAACGATATTTTCTTTTTTTGTGATGCTGTCATTGGATAGCTATTGTACAGTACAAAGCAAAAACTATGCTGCTGGTAATAGCTGCTGGATAAAAAGAATTGATTCTTCGAAGATTACAGGTGATCCGGCATTTCTATCACTCTTGCATTGTATTCTTTGCAGGCGATCTCGATGTCTTTGCCCGTCATCACGGCCGATAAAATGATCTCCGTTCTGTCGATAGTACCATGATGTATCCGTCTTCTTTTGATGAATGCCATTAATTCTGCTGTTGTTTCAAATGCAAGCCTTGACCTATTCATTGAAGCAAAATTCGGCTAAAGCGGTGAGAGAATAAGATAGTTTTTGCCAGATATTATCAGAAGAATTTGGAGGTGTGAGGCTGTGCTCAGGATCTAAGTTCCTCTGCCAGCCCGATAAGCAATCCTTCTACGCCACGAATATAGCATAGGCGATACTTGTCTTCATATTGAACGACCTCGCCAACCAGTTGAGCGCCGTGTTTAGTAAGCCTGGATACCATATCATTAATATCCTCCACAGCGAACATAAGGCGTAAATAGCCGAGTGCATTTACCGGAGCGGTCCTGTGGTCTGATATCGTAGAAGGAGTGAGAAACCGTGAAAGTTCAAGCCGGCTGTGGCCGTCAGGTGTTACCATCATAGCTACTTCCACACGCTGATCACCGAGACCGGTTACCCGCCCTGCCCATTCTCCTTCTATAGTACCCCGCCCTTCAAGCTTCAGCCCTAACTCAGTAAAAAATGCAATGGCATTACCCAGGGATTCTACCACGATCCCTACATTGTGCATTTGTAATAGTTTGGTTTTTGACATGGCTCCTTCGATTTATAATAATCTGGTATAATTGCCACCCCGTAAAAAAGGTATACTAATTGGAGTTCGGATCGAACTCAATGATCCATTCAATACCATATTTATCCCTGAAACATCCAAAATAAGTACCCCAGGGTCCGTCACCAATAGGCCCTTCTACCTGCCCGCCTGCAGAAAGGCCGTTGAATAATTTATCAGCTTCTTCTTTGCTTTCCGCAATGATCATGATCTTACTCCTGTTCTCGTTTTCGTTGGTTCTTCCCATGCTTTCAGGAACATCATTTCCCATCAGCATATTGCTGTTACCTATAGGCAAAGCGATATGCACGATTTTATTTTCTTCCTTTTCCGATACAGGGAATTCGGCACTTGCAAGATCTTTGAAACGTATAACTTTTGTAAATGCACCCCCGAAAACCGATTTGTAAAATGTAAAGGCTTCTTCCGCATTCCCGTTGAAATTGATGTGTGGATTGATCAGTGGCATCTTTATGATTTGTAATCAAACTTACCGTAAAGCACCAATTTACAGGGGGATAATTGCGTAATAAATGGAGGTGATTGCGTCAGAAGTCGCTGATTTCTCTACGGCATCATGTGCGGATTAAGTAAATCTTTTTTTAGTAGAAAAGTTAGTGCTTGCCGGTAAACAGGTCAACTGTAGACACTTTTGAAAAAGGGCGCTCCATGAAATCTTTCAGTGCCAGGTTAAACAAATCCTGTTTTTCAACCGAGCCAAAATGCGTTGCTCCTGGCATGACAAAAAGATTTGCATTCGAAATATTGTAAAACATGTGGAGGGAATGTTCAAGCCGTATCGCATCTCTGTCACCTGTTATAAGTAATACCGGGCATTTGATCTTCTGCAGGTCTTTTTCTGAGATATTGGGCTGATAAGCTAACAATGAATAAAGCCTTTTGGTATGGAAGTTCCTGGTAACTTTTAATGAATCTATTACAAGGTTATCAATTTCATCAAATACGGCTTTTTTGCCGGGAAATACATTGGCCCCGTATGTGGCAAGCTTTGAAATTTTCTGTGGGTAGTGTACCGCTAATAATAATCCCAGGATCCCGCCATCACTCTGACCAAATACATAAGCACTGTCGATGTTCAGGGAGTCAAGCAAGACCTTGATATCGTAGGCCATCTGCTCATAAGTAAGATTGGTTGTTACTGAATCAACAGATTTTCCGTGAGCCCTGCTGTCTATAGCGATCACTTTAAAATATTGCTTAAAGAAATCGATCTTAGGCCTTGCATTCCTGATAGAACCTCCGCTTCCATGCAGCAAAACCAGGGGTTTCCCGCTGCCATATACCTCGTAATACATCTTAATGTTATTGACTTCTTTATAGCCTCCCGCATCCTTATTATCTCCATACCTTATGGAGGGTTGAGTCTGTGCATTGGTACAAAGCGTTAGAACGGTAAAAATTAGGGGTAAAAGAAGCCTTTTCATTTTTGAGATTTATTTCGGGGCAAGTGTTTCGGCTGTTCGATGTTGGAATCTCGTTTCGCCAGTTTAAATGTATATAAAAGCATTGTAAAGGCATAGCAAAGCCATATCAAAGCCCTATCAAAGCCCTATCAAAGGCATGGATAGTGCATGAACAGGTGTAAGGAGAATTACCAGGGGTCAAACACATGATGAAAGAAGGTAATTCTTTTCTTCAGTAGAAACTACATTCGCCCGCCACAAGTTCCCGGCCCCAGGCCCTTGGCATGACCTCGTTCGGGTCTGCGTCGCTTCTCGTTCGGTCATCCTTCGTCTTTTCTTAGCGAACCAGACCCTACCCAGATACGACGCAGACCCGAACCAAACCCGAACGAGATCCGAAGAAAGCTTTCGTCTATTTGCATTAATAACTCTGTGCGTCCCTGCTTCTCTGCGCCTTTGCGAGAAAAAAAGCCGACCAAAGTTATCCACGTACAACAGTGCGACGCAACAGTTGTACAATAGTAATCCACATGCTGGCTCCCTAAGTCTTTTCTGGCTTATGTTACAGGTAATTTTGGGCAATTACTATGGCAAACCGTTTAAAGAAGAAAACACCACCACCTCCCGATCCTGAAGTGCTCACACCTGATAAGGAAGAAGAGGTGACGGTGCAGGAAGTGGTAAAAGACGAGCGTACCTGGAAGATCTTAGGTTCGGTAAGCCTCCTCATGAGCATATTCCTGTTCCTGGCTTTTGCTTCCTACCTCTTTACATGGCAGGAAGACCAGGATAAAGTGCACCAGTTTGGCGTTAAGATATTCGCCATTGATGATATTAAAGTGAGCAATCTCTTAGGTGTATTGGGTGCATATACAGCACACATCATTTTCTACAAAGGCTTTGGGCTTGCCTCGTTTTTGATCTGTACCTTCTTTTTTGCACTGGGTGTAAATCTTTTGTTTGAGAAGAAAGTATTCAACCTGCAGCGCAATGCAAAGCACATGGTGGTGGGGTTGGTGGTGTTCAGCATGGCGCTGGCGTTTGTATCTCCCGGAAGTGCATTTGCATTTGGCGGTGGAGTGGGAGAGTTGCTTTGCGAGTGGTTCAATAAATGGATCGGTAAAACAGGGACAGGTGCGGTATTGTTACTGGCAGGGTTCAGCTATGTGATCTGGCGTTTCAATCCCACTTTCAGGTTACCCGAATTTAAACGCGAACCCAGGGCGGTAAAAGCAGAGGAAGGAGATACTGAATTTCCCGGGGAAGAACTGGCAGAAGAGCCTCTGATGAATGAAGAGGAAGCAGAGAAAGCTGCAGTGGAATTTTATAAAAGTGGTAAGTCGTTGAATGACCTGTATGCTGAAGGATTAATGGATATAGAGCTCACCGAAAAAGAAGAGGAAGTAGAAGCACCTGTCAGTAACAACAAGCTGAAGAATGATAGCAAAGTGAGTGTGATCATGCCTGCAGAGCCAATGGTAACTGATTTGAAGCAGGAATGGATGGAAGAAGCGGAGCCTGCGATACAGGGAGCACAGTTAGAGGATGTAGCACAGGTAGAAGAAGAAACCGAAGTGGATGCTGGCGAAGATGATCTTGAACTCGAGATCAATGAAACAGTGGATGAAGAGCCTGAAGAAGAGATAGAGGTAAAGAAGATTCCGCCGGCAAAATACGACCCGATACTTGACCTGCGGGATTATAAATATCCAACGCTCGACCTGTTAGAGCAGCATGGCAGTGAAAAGATCGTTCATGATCCTGCTGAGTTGGAAACGAACAAGAACCAGATCATCGCTACACTCAAGAACTACGATATACATATCCAGAAGATCGCTGCAACGGTAGGGCCGACAGTAACCTTATACGAGATCGTTCCTGCGCCGGGTGTGCGTATCAGTCGTATCAAGAACCTCGAAGATGATATTGCATTGAGCCTTGCAGCATTGGGAATCCGTATCATCGCTCCGATACCCGGGAAGGGAACGATCGGTATCGAAGTGCCTAACGTGCGTAAGACTGTGGTGAGTATGCGTACACTACTCGCCTCAGATAAATTCCAGAATAATAATTACTCTTTACCAATCGCAATAGGTAAGAAGATCGATAACGAGAACTTCATTGTTGACCTTGCATCGATGCCACACTTGTTGATGGCAGGTGCTACAGGGCAAGGTAAATCTGTAGGGGTGAATGCATTGCTTGTTTCATTGTTATATAAGAAACATCCATCTCAACTCAAGTTTGTTCTTGTCGATCCGAAGAAAGTAGAGTTGAGTTTATACCGTGTGATTGAGAAACATTTCTTAGCCAAATTACCAGGCGAAGAAGAAGCAATCATCACTGATACAAAAAAAGTAGTACATACGTTGAATGCATTGTGCATCGAGATGGATACACGTTACGACCTGTTGAAAGAAGCGCATTGCCGTAACATCAAAGAGTATAATGAGAAGTTCACATCACGCAAATTGAATCCTGAAAAAGGACATCAATACTTGCCATTTATTGTATTGGTGATCGATGAGTTTGCTGATCTTATCATGACTGCAGGTAAGGAAGTGGAAATGCCTATTGCAAGATTAGCACAGCTCGCAAGAGCTATCGGTATTCACCTGATCATTGCAACGCAACGTCCTTCTGTAAATATCATCACTGGTACTATCAAGGCGAACTTCCCAGCAAGGATCGCATTTAAAGTATCTTCTAAAGTAGATAGCAGAACGATCCTCGATGCAGGTGGTGCAGAGCAATTGATCGGTAAGGGTGATATGCTGGTGAGTTATAATGGCGAGATCACCCGCTTACAATGTGCTTTTGTTGATACACCAGAGGTAGAAGAAGTTTGCCGTTTTATCGAGGAGCAGAGAGGTTACCCGCAGGCGTTCATGTTGCCGGAGTATGTGGATGAAAAAGAAATGGAAGGGAAGGACTTCGATGCGAGTGATAGAGACCCCTTGTTTGAGGATGCTGCAAGGCTGATCGTCAGCAGTCAGATGGGAAGTACATCACTCATCCAGCGACGAATGAAACTAGGTTATAACCGGGCTGGCCGCTTGATGGATCAATTAGAAGCTGCAGGTGTGGTAGGACAAAACCAGGGCAGCAAAGCAAGGGAAGTACTGGTGAAAACTGAAGCGGATCTGCAGGAATTGCTGAATACTTTTATATAGCCCTTCTCTTATGATAAAACTCATAAATAGAGTTTTACAGGGTGGGTATCTTCGTTGGATATGAAAAGAGTTATTATATCAGGATTGATCGCGGGGGTGATATTGTTTATCATCAGCTACGGGGGTTTATATCTTTCCATACGCTTCTTCCCGCAGATATTCGTAGAATATAATAACCCGCTTTTCAATTCAGATGGCAGCAGGGATATATTCTTTTATACGCATGCATTTATTATCAGCCTGGCTTTATCGTGGTTCTGGGAAAGGTTCAAAGGACTATTCAGAGGCCCTTCAGTTGTGAGAGGTCTGGAGTTTGGTTCTGTTTACGCGATCGTTGCTTTGCTGCCGGTAATGTGGCTTACATTCAGCTCACTTGATATTACCTTTTTAATGGTAGGAAGCTGGTTCGTGTACGGTTTGTTTCAATCGATCATTGCGGGGATCATCTTTGCTAAAATCAATCCCTGATCATTCCATCACTTTCATTTTAAGGTTAAAAACCACCTGAAGCTCGTTATTGGCTTTGATCATACCGCCAAGTTTACGGGGGGGAGTGAGGTTAAAGTCAGAGAAATGCACTTCTCTTGTACCCAGCAGGTTGATCTCCCCATTCCCTGCAGACACTACCTGGTAATTCACTTCAAATCTTTTTGAGACCCCTGCTAAAGCGATCACCACCAATCCTTTGGTTACATCACCTTTTGAATCAGGATATCCTTCCATGGAAAGAAAGTAGATGCCCAGCTTGGGAAACTCTTTGGATTTCAGGGTTTTCCTGAGATCGCTGGTCATGATGGGGTTACGGCAATCGAAGTTCTGAACGTCTAACTGCAGGTTGCCGCTTAACAGTACCTGGTTGGTATTTTTTGTTACTGTAATAGTATCCGGCCTGCTGTAATTGGTTATGGTACAACTGAAGTTATTTACATTGGTGCTGCCATCCACTTTTAAAGAACAGCCGCTGGTAATCACCCATTTAGTAGAACGGGGCTTATTCTGGAATGCCAGCCCTGATATGATCAATGATATGAATAGTAATACGGTCCTCATTTATGTGGTAGCCAAAAATCAAATATTTAGCAAGGATAATACCTATTGAAAGACAGATAGGAATATGAGAATTATCATTCTTTTACCTGCGATGAAGTTCATGATGCGGGGATACGTCGTACTTTGCACCCTATATCCTTAACTTTTCCCCAAAATCAATAAGATTTTCCACTAAATTTTGTGAATTAAGGATGCAAACCAATATCTTTGCAGCCCGAAAAATTATGTCAAAACAACCGCTGATCAAACAAGACGGAGTTATCCTTGAAGCCTTAAGTAATGCAATGTTCAGGGTGAAGCTGGAAAATGGTCACGAAATTTTGGCAACCATCTCAGGAAAAATGAGGATGAATTACATCCGTATCCTTCCGGGAGATAAAGTAGGGGTTGAAATGAGTCCGTACGATTTAACAAGAGGAAGGATCATTTTCAGATATAAATAATAACCAATAGCTGATAGCTGATAGCTGGCAGCTGATCGCTAAATAAAAAGTCATGAAAGTAAGAGCATCAGTAAAAAAGCGTAGTGCCGACTGCAAGATCGTTCGCAGGAAAGGTAAGCTGTATGTGATCAACAAAAAGAATCCTCGTTTTAAACAAAGACAGGGATAACCCTTCGAGTACCTCAGGGTGACAAAAACATTAAAAAAGTAAAACAGTAAATAAATTATGGCTCGTATTGCCGGTATAGACTTACCAAAGAATAAAAGAGGAGAGATCGGTCTTACCTATATCTATGGTATCGGTCGTTCAACAGCTCAGAACATCCTTTCACAGGCAGGTATCAACTTCGATAAGAAGGTACATGAGTGGAATGACGATGAGTTGACTGCTATTCGCAACATCATCACCAACGAATTTAAAGTTGAGGGTGCTTTACGTTCTGAAACTCAGATGAACATTAAGCGTTTATTGGATATCGCTTGTTACCGTGGATTGAGACACCGTAAAGGTTTACCGGTTCGTGGTCAAAGAACAAGAACCAACAGCCGTACAAGAAAAGGTAAGCGTAAAACGGTTGCCGGTAAAAAGAAAGCACCTAAGAAATAATAATAGCCTTAAGCTCATTGCTAAACGC
>JAEZDC010000055.1 GCA_023429825.1 Bacteroidota bacterium
AACCTGAATGGTATTTGCCGGGATACCACCTAAAAAAAACAGACACAAAAGGAGTTACCACGACAGGTTGAATACAGAACAAAGGAATTGCAAAAAGCGAATGCCGGGCTCAATACACTCAACGAAAACCTGAAGCAGTTCGTGTATGTAGCTAGTCATGATCTGCAAGAGCCCCTTAGAAAGATCAATATGTTCTCTGATGTGCTGGTAAGTAAATCAGGACATAAACTCGACGAGCAACAACAGCTTTACATATCCAAGATCAGTCACTCAGCAAGACGGATGAGTAACCTGATCAAAGATCTGCTTGATTTTTCAAGGGCTGAGGCAAATGATCGCTCTTTTGTAGATGTTAACCTGGAGCAGGTAATAAATAATGTGATCGAAGATTATGAAATGCTTATCCAGCAAAAGAATGCTGCTATTCAAATAGATGCTTTACCATTCATTAAAGGTATTCCTCTACAAATGAATCAGCTCTTTTATAACCTGGTAGGGAATGCACTTAAATTCTCAAAAGCTGATGTCTCTCCTGTAGTTACGATACATGCAGCTCCTGTTACAAAGCAGGAAGTCCAGGCATACGAAGGACTGGACCCCGTTGAACAATATGTTCGCATTTCTGTAAGCGATAACGGGATTGGCTTCGATCAACAATTTGCAGAGCAGATCTTTGTGATCTTCCAGCGATTACATGGCAGGGAAGAATACGAAGGAACAGGTATTGGTCTTGCCTTGTGTAAGAAAATTGCAGAGAACCATAAAGGTCTCATTTCCGCAGAGTCAAAACCAAAGGAAGGCGCCACATTCCATGTTGTTCTGCCTGCTGCCTTTTAAGCCGCCATTCGTGTAGACAATCCAAAAGGCATTTTACAACTGCTGATAAAATCTCGTATCGTATCAACCAATTGGCCCGTGGAATATTTCGGCAATTTCTTCATTGGTTCCAATGCGCCTTCAAAATAAGATTTTAAATAAGCTACGATATCTTCCTTCCCGTAAGCAACATGCAGTTTCATCTGCTTCTGCATTAACCTGCAAGTGTCTACCTGGTGATCATTCCGGTGTTCTTTTAGCTTCCCTAGTCTTGGAAATACGATCAGCGGCTTTTGATACGCTGCTGCGTTTAATATTGTTCCTACACCGGCATGGCCTATTATCAACTCAGATTTAGAAACAAAGTTTTCAAAGTCAAGCGGTGTTAAATGATCCAATGTATGTATGTTCTTAGCAGAATATTTTGTCTTACTTATTTGCGCAATGAATTCAGTATCTGGAAATAAAGGTGCTATCTCGTCTATCGTTTTGATCATCCTGTCAAATGGTAGCTGCGTTCCAATCGTTACAAATATCATATCTCGTCATTTCTTTATTAAAGCCAAGTACGATGCCGCAGACTCAGTTTAACATACCACTATAGGGGTATGCTACTAAAAGGTAGTGCTCAGCAATAAACAAAAATGCCGGCGATCTACCGGCATTAATAAAATATATAAAATTGCTACTAATCTGTTTCTTTCTGCTCTTGCTGCGTTTGCTGAGTCGTATGTTCTTCTGCTATTACACCTTTCTCCATAACCTTCCTTGCATAGCTTAATGCGGCTACAGGAGATTCAAACATTTTTACTGAACCATCCTCATCTTTTATAGAGTCTCCGTTCCGCGAATCCTCAGCCGGTTCACTATTATAACATGATGCCGAGAAATACTCGCGTGGAATAATGTTTGGATTTTCTCTTTCTATTGGATGTGCATCCACTTTGATCCAAACTTCTCTGCCATTAATTTCTTGCTTCTCTACCATGATCAGATATAATCAAACATGAGACCACTGGGTCGATGCACTTTACTGCCGGTAAATTAAATCTTTTCAAAACTTAACCTGTGGCAGTCTTCTTGCGGCTTTATCAATATCAATTTCCTATTAATTTATTCGAATGAGCGTATGTAATGCTTTTGAATGCTGTGCAACTGCATTCCTTTACCGGGAAGCTGACTCGTCCCCTCCGTTCAATTGAAGAAATAACTGCTAATACATTACAGATCACTAAGCTTTATTCCATCTTCTAATAAAACAAAACCATTTAATTATGACAAACGAATTTCACAACTATCAAACTTGTATCGATGCGTGTTTAAAGTGTGCAACTTTATGCAACCAATGCGCAACACATTGTACATGGGAAGAAAATGTACAACAGATGACACGTTGCATTCGCCTTACAAGAGAGTGTGCTGCGCTATGTAACACTGCTGCTCAGCTTATGAGCTTAGAGAGCTCAAGAGCTAAAGACATTTGTTTCCTTTGTGCGCAGATCTGCGAAGAATGCGCTGATGAATGCAGTAAATATGATAACGAATATTGCCAGGAATGTGCTGAAGCTTGCAAAATGTGTGCACAGGAATGCCATGCTTTGGCAGCAGTTACCGCTTGATAAAAATAAAAAGCCCCTGGGATCTCCGGGGGTTTTTAAATAGTTGTTCTTATGAAATACTATTAAGTAGCAGGAATATCTATGCTACTGAAGTATTCTTCAGGAAGATCATTTATATCAAAAGCTTTAATGCTTACGACCTCGTTGAAATCAGTTTTATACTCTGCCTCAACATAAAACCCATCAACGTGGTAAAGAATAAACCTTGCTTCACCTACATTCTTACTTGCCACAGGTTGCCCTTTCTCCCAAAGACAATTTGATTTCTCATTATCACTTAAGCACATAAAATCACTGAATATCATAAGTTCTATTGAGGTGATGAATTTTTTAAATAAAAAAGGCCGGTATTACCAGCCTTTAATCATATCGAACAGGTAAGGCTAAACTACCCTCACATTCACTGCTTCAGGTCCTTTGTTGCCCTGCTGTATATCAAATTCAACTTTATCATTGCTTTTGATAGGTTGCTTTATGTTGTTTGCGTGTACAAAAAAATCTTTTCCTGTACCTGATTCGCTGATGAAACCGTAACGTTTTTCTTCATTAAAGAACTTCACGGTCCCTGTGTTTTGTTCACTCATGAGTGATGGTTTATTGTGTATTAATACTGTAAGTTAGGATGAAATAATGGCTGATTAGATTAAAAATTTATCAGCACCTATCTAGCCTGTGTGGCATTACTGTTCTGCCAGTCGTTCACCAGGCTAAACTCGAGCATTCGCTTAACCCCTTTAAAAGCAGCTGTGTGCACCTCAATCATTCTATCCGAGGTTAAATGAGCAGTAAGAAGATCTGAACGTTCAATATGAATGCAAAGTTCTTCGCCAAATTCCCTGATCAATTGCTTGTCTTCAAGTGATACATACACGTATATAGGATGTTGACGATTGCATACAATGCATTTGGCCGCATGAATTTTCCCTTCAAAGATGAAGCTTGTAATAAATTCCATGAAAACACTGGTTTTGTATCAAAGTGCTTCCAGTGTTGCTACGGCTGAGAACAGGTTGAGAGGTAAAGTGAACATGAAGGTCTGCTATTATATTGGTAATGACAATTAAACTTTTAAGGTTGCTTGGGAATAATCCTAACAAATCTGAAGATGTAAAAGGAGGTTTGCACTAAATTAATTCCTCCACCTACATAAGCGAAGATCAATGTAGAAGACTATTTTTTCTTTGAATCGCTTTCATCAAAAACATGATGTGTTTGCCAATTCCGGCTGTAAATTTTAAGGACATATTGTCTTTTAAGACAATATATTCGCCCATTATTTTTTTAGATGGATAAGCAGAAACAGGTAGAACATTTAAGAACAAAATATATCGAGCTTAGTAGGCAATATTTAACTCAGTTACAATCGGGTAAAACTATCAGTGAGTTAAAAGATCTTGCAGATCTCATTGGTTCCCTCGTAGCTGAGATAGACGTGATGGAAGCCGCTATCAAAAAAGAACAGGAAGATGATATTCAGCAAGGCATGAATGCCTGATTCGTTTACAGGTACTTCAGATTCATGTCAGGCTTCAGTTCCTGCAAGCTGTGATAGATCAGCTTTATCGTATTCTCTACATCTTCTTTATGCACCGTTTCCACCGTCGTATGCATATATCGCAACGGGAAAGATATAAGTGCTGTTGGTATGCCACCTTCTTCATAAGCAAAGGCATCCGCATCTGTACCAGTCCCTTTCGACATTACCGCTAACTGTATAGGAATTTTATTTTTTTCGGCTGTATCAAGCAATAATGCTCTCACCTTATTATGAACAGGTGGTGCTTTGGTAATTACTGGCCCTTTGCCTGCACTTATTTGTCCGTCTTTGTTGGGATCCATTTTTGGGGGTCGTAGTATCGTGCGTTACATCTATCACGATCACACAGTTCTGCTTAACCGTTCTGGCGATCATTTCTGCTCCCTTCGTACCTATTTCCTCCTGCACCGCATTTACTACGTACAAAGTATAAGGCAGCTTGACATTGTTTTCTTTCAGCATTCGTGCAACTCTTGCGATAACGAATCCTCCCATTCGGTTATCCAGCGCTCGGCCGGAGAAATATTTCTTATTCAGTACCGTAAATCCTGCTTTATAGGTAATAAAATCACCCACCTGCACCCCTAATGCTTCCACTTCTTCTTTGCTATCACAACCACAACAAATAAAAATGGTACTTTTCTTTGGTGCATCATCTTCACCTCTCGCGAATGGATAGCGGGCCAGCCAAAGACCGCATCCACAGGGCCGTTCTTTGTATGAATATATACGGATTGTGAAGGTGCAATGCCGGGGTCTGTACCACCCGTTTCTTCCACGTGAATGAAGCCATCAGGACCAATACGATTTACATACCATGCGATCTCGTCTGCATGCGCTTCTACCACTACTTTGAAATTCTGGCCGGGATTTATTACCGCAGCAACATTACCGTAGGTTGTAGTGATTACTTCATCAGCATACGGCTTGATATAATCCAGCCACAACTGCTGGCCTTTTACTTCACCACCTGTTGGTGAAGGGTTGCTGATGTATTTCCTTAACCATTCTATTTCCTGTTCGCCTATTAGAGAGTTTTGCGCCATACATTTCGTCTTCAAGAACTATACCCTGCCAGTCTTAAAAACGTACAGTTGATGAAACGATAAGCATATGGCCTGCACAGATTATGCTTTACCCGGCGAAATATTCATTTCATCCGAAATGATCATTGTACCATCACCCGGCAATCGCTTTTTCAGGTCATTGATCTCGCTTTGCAGTGATTTTAAGGCACTGAACTCTTCGTCATTACTTAGTGCACGGAGGTATTTTGTCTCTAAATGGGTAATGGCTTCATTCAGGCTTTCCTGGTTATTGGTTTGTTCTCTCATAGTTATAGGGGATTGCAACCCTAAATTATAATGGCGAATGGATAGCGGCAAGTGTGATTTTTTCACACAGCAAAAAAAATCATTGTAAAATACCTGTGGATGGAGCGTGTGAATTTCTCAGCGTTGCTAACTGCCTGTTTCTGTTAACCTTCTCCCCATAAAAAACAATTAATATACCCCTGCATCATATTGGCACAGGTTTTTCATCTAAATACTAAACGGCAGTTATGTTAGAGGAGAAAGATACACCGGCACCACAACCAAGAGATGATCGGTATGTAGATAAAGTAACGGAACAGCGGATACATGAGCATCTTGCCGACCCGAATAGTAAAATAACAGAAGAAGACATCGCAAGAGTGAATACCGATATCTTCAGGCGGCCTTTAACTGATGAAGAAAAAGAGGCCGATGAAGAACAGGTAAAGAAAGATATTCCTCCTACCACCGGTAGTACATGGGATATGCTGGATTGATCACTGTTCTACTTCTTTCACCAATTGGGCAGAACGATTGCAAATGCTCAACTCGAACTTCGTATTCATCGTGATGTAATAATCATCAGAGACTAACATGTCTTTGATGATTGCATCACGCATTAATGCAGCTACAAAATCCTTAGCCAGTTGGTGATTTACTGTATTATCAGGAGAACCTTTTACAAAAGCTATCTTAAACCCGTACGAGCCTTTAGTAGCTGCACCTGCTTTGATGAAATCGAATTTACTTAACGGTAATAATTGTTGTTCTTTGGCTGATCTGCGCATTATAAGCTTTATCAGTGGCAAATACTTTTGCCATGCTGTAGCATATTTATCTGTATTAGGCATGTTCATCTTAGTTGGCAGGTTGAAGTTGTTTGGTTCCCTGTTTTGCAAATGTTTCTACAGCATGTATTATAGCCGAACCTTCCAGTGGAACGGAGATCACATCTACGCAATGAAATTTTCGCACCTCTGCTTCAGTATGAAAGTAAGGTGAAACCAATATCACAGGGATTCGCTTATTTATTTTCTCTTCATACATTCTATGGCAAAGCTCACGTCCATCTTCATCATCTACCTGTATTCCTACAAATATGAGATCAGCATCCGCAGATCCCAGCATTGTAACCAGGCCTTTAGAAGTACCTGTATGCCTGAACGTATGCCCTTCCACTTTTAAAAGATCAGCAATAACTCTTGCTACTGCTTTGTCGCTGTCCACTAAAATAATGTTCGCCATATTGATATGCTTTAATAGAGTAAGTCCTAATCCAATGTTTTACACCAGTAGATCACTTAGCTGATTGATGTAGCGCAGAAAATCAAGAAGAGGACTGAAAGGTAGTCTTATATATCCATGCAGCCGATTAAAATATATGCTTTAACGTTTCAAGGGGGTATATTACCCTATCTTCACCACGTGATCATTTAGTGCACCAGCACCGCATCTGAAAAATAGTCTTACCAACAGTAACCGTTATTCTTCTCCTGCCTTAGCCGATTTACTTCACATCACACATTATTAAACGTAAAAAAAATTAAATGAACATTTTTGTTTCAAACATCAGCTTTCACACAACTGAAGACATTCTTCAAACCATGTTTTCGAAATTTGGCTCGGTAAAATCTGTTAAGATCATTATGGATAGAGAAACAGGCAGATCTAAGGGCTTTGGCTTTATAGAAATGGATTCCGATAGTGAAGCTACACAGGCAATTGAATCGATTAACAATACAGAGATAGAAGGAAGATTACTGGGTGTATCGGTTGCGAGAGAACGCTCTTCCAACGGGTATAGCAACAACAGGTCTGAAAGAAGATGGTAATTGTGCTACGATAATAAAAGCCGGGGCTGGAACCCGGCTTTATTTTTATAACACTACTTCACTACTGTTTTATTCCCTTGGATATTTATCATTCCATTCTTTTTGCAGCTTGTTATAGTTTTCGGGGTCAAGTTTCTTAATGATCCAATCCAGTTTCTCCTCTTCTCTCTCACTCGCCTCTTTTGATTCAGGCGAACCCACATACCATAGTAAAGACAACCCGCATACCTGCCACATCAACTGGAGAAATTCTGATTGCCAGTTTTCCATGGTATCTCTCATCATTTCAGATATATAATCTGCTACCACAATGGGTTGGTTATGCTCCATCTGCTCTTCTTTAAATACTTCCCACCCAAAATACCAATGCAATAACAGTGATATAAGAAACAAAGCCAACGTGACCCAGAGGTATCCCTTCTTCTTCCATATGCTTTTATTGCTTTTCCTGCTTCATAGAAGTGATTTTTAAAGAGCAGCAGGGAAAACTATGCCACGCAACCTGCCAGGTTCTTGAACCATACAGGCTTATGCTTAGATTCATAATTTAATCATGGTAACGGAATATTTCACCTACCTTACACGAGTCAGCTTCAGTTAATCTTCGAGCCTTACAGTTAAAAGTTCGTCTCCCTCGCGATCCATTGTAACACTCCCACGTTTAGCAGTCAAAACAGCAGATATAACTGTTATGGAACATTCTTCTAACACACTGCAGTCGCAGGTGCATTTTGTGCAGCAGGAATTAGCGAGAGAAAATGAGCGTTATCAGAACGCCATCCGTAATGATAAAACATTCAGTGAAGCGAAGGCAATCAAAGGAAAGATCAGTTTACTGGAAAAAGAAAAAAAGTTGTTGAAAGAAAAGCTTACACAGAGAGGGGCATGAGTACTTATGATACAAGATATATATGGCCGGCTTAAACACGTAGCATCCAGGTTAAATAGTGATATCGATCTCTATATGGAACTGGCGTCGCCCCCTGCCGATGCAGAGCAAGCTTCTAAAGTGATGCTACGCATACAAATGTTGCAGGCTGAATTAAATCTGCACCTCGACCAGTTGTTTGCAGAGCACAACAGGCCAACTATGTTTGTGGTAAAGTGACGTAAACGAGATGGCGAATATATCTTAATTATGAGGGGCTATTTCGTCCTTCAATCGCATCATTTGCATCTCAATATTCTTTCGCTCGGTAATATTCTCTATCACATTGATCACATGAGTAGGGTTGCCGTTCTCGTCACGCTGAAACACTCTTCCTCTTACCAGGAACCATTTCCAGACGCCGTTATCGTCCACTGCACGATATTCAGCCATAGCGATCTCTTCATCAGGTGCCTTTGAGAGCTGGCCAAAATAATCAGCCAGGGTTTTCTGATCATCCTCATGAACGATCTTTCCCTGGTACGCTTTCTTTTTTGCATCAAAATTTGCCGGATCAAATCCGTGAGCCTTAAAGGTTTCCTCGTTCAGATAATCGATCTTCATCGTTTTCAACTCAATAATGCTGATCATATCAGGCACTGTATCCTGTATCTGCTGCAGGTAATGTTGCTTCTCTGATACTAATCGCTCACTTTTTTTCTGTTCAGTGATGTCCTGCAAAATGCTCAGTGTATGCGTTACCTTACCTGATTTATTCCTGCTAAATACCTTACTACGATTACGGATCCACATATATTCTTTCTGCTTTGTCCATATGCGATACTCTAAGGTATGTATCTCGTTATCCTTTGCACCTTGTAAGGTAGTGTTAAGATCAAGTAAAGGCTTTCTGTCGTCAGGATGAATAAGCGATAACCTGCCCTCTATACCCATATGTATCAGCGTATCCTTGTCTGCACCTATCCATTCAGCGATCCGATCGTTGAGATACAGGGGTATTTTTTTATCGAGGTCATAAATAGTGATGCAGTCAGGAGTAGCTTCTGCTGTTTGTTGCAGAAGGCTTCTGCTAGCTTCAATTTCTTTTTCTGCTTGCCTTCTTTCGGAGAGATCATTAATCATCCACAGTATACCATTTATATCACCTAAAGTATCTTTCAAAGGAACAAGGTAGCTTTCGTGGTAGCCTTCTTTTTCTGTTTCCCTCGGTGATAAGTAAACGATCTCGCCCTGCAAACATTTTTTGATTTCCTTGTATAAAGGCTCCCGCTTAAGGGCCGGGTAGAACTCAAGCATATTCCTGCCTAGTATCTTTTGTTTGGGCAGCCCATAATACTTTTCTGCTTTGTTGTTCCATAACGTATAGTTGAGGTCTTTATCTAAAGCGATGATGCGTGTGAGACTGGCATCTACCAGGCTTTCAATAAAGCTCAGCCGGTTTTGTAATTGATTACGTAATGTGGATTCTTTTGTAACGTCTCTTATTACCGTAAGTACACCTACTACATTTCCCTGCTCATCTTTTACAGGTATGTGATAACGTTCGATGAAACCCGGAGACAGTGGTAAAGTGATATTCGCTTCATGCACCACTTCTCCTTTAAGCGCCTTCTTAAAGTTCTCAATAATGTTCGGCAGTTTTGACTGCGGAAAAGCCTCAAAGAAATTTTTGCCAATCACATCTTCCCTGCTTATACCCTGTACTTTTTCTGCCGCTTTATTAAATTCAATAATTAGATTGGACGTGTTTGTTACCATCACCTGGTCAACGAGATTATCGCTGAGCAGCCTCACAAAACGAACCTGGTCATCCAGCTTGTATTGCATTAATACTTCTTCAGTTACATCCTGCGTAGTTCCGATCATTATTCTTTCACCCGCTTCAGAAATATATAATCGATTTCGTCCTCTTACGTGTCTTAGTTCACCATCAGCTCTGTATATGCGGTATTCTACCTGTACCGGTTTTCCTTCCTTTTGCATGATAGCAGGTATATCTTTCATATTTGCCAGGTCGTCTGGATGAAAATATTTATTGAATGCGTCAAAGCCCGGTTGAACAGATTGAGGCTTTAAGCCATAAAGGCGATAGATATTATCTGAATAGAAAATATGATTGGTATCTAAATTCCACCGCCATGTACCGATATGCGCTGTTTGCTCTGCCTGGGTGAATGCTTCATTCTGGATAGTAAGTTCTTTGTTGAGTTCTTCCAGTTTACCGCTGAGTAATTGTTGTTCGGTAACATCCCGTATTACACCGATCATCACCGGCTCGCCTTCTGTATTCTTAAGTAAAGTAGCAGCCTGGTGCATATACCTCAGCTTGCCATCATGCCGAACGATCCTGAAATACATATTGGGCGGTTCTGCATCTTCATATGTCTTACGTGATGCCGCCCTGACTTTATCCCTGTCTTCACTATATATATACTGCATAAAGCCCTCTACGCCCTTAGCGGTTGCATATGGCTTTAAACCGTACAAACGATAAAGGTTATCCGAGTAATATGCTTCTCTCGTTTCAAGATTCAGTTGCCATGTACCAGTTAACGCGATCTGCTCTGTTTGCCTGAAATGTTGGTTTTGGATATCCAGGCTGGCATTACTGCTTCTCAATTGTAACTCCAGTTGTTTCTGTTCGGTGATGTCCTGGATGATACCGGTGAGCAATTCTTCTCCGGTCAAACCCTTGGTAACATCGCTTACAACCCTTACATATCGCATCTCTCCGTCATTGCGAATGATGCGATATTCGAGGTGCAAAGGTATCTTAAAACGGTAGGCAGCTTCAGACGCATCCACCACCACCGCTTTATCATCCGGGTGGATAAAGGCTGCGAATGTATTCAGGTGCGGTTTAATTGTCTGCGGGCCCAACCCATATAACCGGTAAGTATTGTCTGAATAGAATGTATCGTGTGTGTTTAGATCTATTTGCCATGTACCGGTGAGCGCAATCTGTTCTGCACGCCGATAGGTTTTAAGCTGGAGGTCGAGATCATCGGCATAGTCCTTTAATACTCTTGCGGTTTCTCTTTCCCCTGTCACATCCTTGCAATAACCTTGTGTAACCTTCTCCCCATTTTCATCATTTAAAGTACTCCCCACAAAATGTAGATGTCTGGTTTCATTAGCCGGAGTTACAATACGGAAATAAAAATCAATCTTTTTTTCCGCCTTCAATTCTTCCCATTTCTTCTTTACATAGTCCCTTTCATCTGCGTGAATGTGAGCGTTTACTTCTTCCAGGAAAATCAGGTTATTGAATGGAACATCTAATCCGAATAAAGCAAAAAGAGCATCGGTAAAGTAGAACTGATCATCGGCAGAATTCCATTGCCAGCAGCCTGCAAGCATTAGCTGATAGGCGTTTTCAAGCATTGCCAATCTTTGTTCTGGGGTCTTGTGCATTATTCTGTATGGTTAGCAATTGTAAGTGTACGGGCTAATTTAAAAAGTTCCGACAATATGCAAAAACAAGCAGAAGGTACGCTTTAAAAAGGTTCTTTTAGTTATTCACACGCTTATTTTTAAACGGCTTAAAAAAAGGAAACCAACCATGTGAATAACTAAGCATATATATCCTTGAAATTCAGGCACTCTTTTTTCAATAAGCATTAGCATACGCAAACAAATAAATCCAACCAGTATGATCGAAAACTTGACAAGCCAGCCTGCTGCTGCTAAAAAGACCGGTAAATCAAACCGTGGTTTTGCCTCTATGAATCCGGAAAGACACAAAGAAATTTCAAGCCGTGGTGGTAAATCTTCAAGAAGACCAGCCAGCAGCGACAGAAATCGCATGAACCCTACAGAAACAGCTATGCTGCAGAACTAATTACCTTTTAGCATCGGGTAGCACCCAAAAAGCCTTCCTGTTACAGGAAGGCTTTTAACACTCAACGGGCAATAAAGGCCGGAATACGGCGTTCAGAAATAATCCAATAATCTAAAAGAAGAGCCATGCTTACAAATAAGATGAATTTACACGTTGTGAATTATAAGGACGTGGATTACCTATTTCATATAAAACCGGAGAATCTGCACCAGAGCGAATGCAGGTTTTATTTCTTCCCGCTTACGAATAATGACAAGACACAAAAGCTTACGAAAGGCAAGGTGATAGAGTTGTGTTATGATAAGAACAGTGAAAAGATATTTACCTACCAGGATGATCTTTTACAGAATAAAGAATTGAAACAAAGCTTTGTGGATGCTTTACAATTTATACTGGCCACACATTCTTTACCGGCATGAGAAGACAAACGGTCAAAAACAAAAGCCACGTTCAGGACGTGGCTTTTTCAATTTTAATTAGGCTGCAGCCAGCAAAGGCACCAGGTCACTGTTCAACACCTTTCGTAATTGAACACATAATTCGTACTCCTCCTGCTCTATTGCTTTCTGCATAAAGAATTCCAGTTGATCCTGCGTACATCCTTCAAACACAAATTTCAAATCCTCCACTCCCAGTTCCCTTACCACACCAACTGAAGTAACTTTTGCTTCTTCCTGCATCACATTTCCTGTCTTCATAACTTCCTCCTTTCTCTATTTATATCCTTTTGAACCCATAACAAAACTGTGCCAGCGCACAAAATAAATTGTTATAGCACTGTTGCTGGCTTTGGTTTTGTATGATATATAACGAGTTAAAAAATTAATCACATGAACGAAAAACAAAAGCAGCCGCAGGAAAACAAGGATGCACCTGTACAACCCGACCCGGAAACATTACACACGACCGATCCGCAGAAGCACATGAAAGGTCCTGTCTCATCATTGATGAACGAAGCAAGAGAAACAGCGGAGACACCGGAGAAACCTGAGGAAGAAAAAAAGTAAGCTTTAAATGCTTACTTATTCTCTTCAGAAACTCCTTCTACCCAGTCGTGCATGAATTTCATTCCCGGGGTGTTGGATGCGGTCCATCTTACATTGAAGAGGCCACCGGCTAATACGTACACCTTAGAGAATCCGTTCTTAGCAAGTGCATCTGCCACTGCATACATTTCAGCGCCACTGGAGAATGAATAAATAACAACGGGTACAGACTTGTGTTTATCAAGCTCTGATATGCGTGTTGGTATATCGTTAGCCGGGATATTGATCGCATTCTTTAAATGGCCGATATTTCTGAAACCATCTTTATGTGTGCCTGCAAATTCTTCAGCGCTTCTCACATCAAGTATAACTGCATCCTTATTAGCAGGAAAGAACCTGGAAAATTCTCCCGAACTCATGATGTTGAACTTGGCAGGAGAAACATATAACTCAGCACATGGCCAATCGCTTCTATCTGCATAGAGCCAACGGTCAATTCCTTCGATCAAAGCCTTCACGTTAGTATACCCCTTATCAACTAACAGCTTCGCGGCTTTAGCGGCATCAGTACCATTAAGGTCTGTAACTACGATTGGTTGAGTCTTTGGTATTTCCGATAACTTATTTTCCAGCTCCGACAATGCTATATGTTTAGTGCCACTGAAGTATCCGAATGCATTTGTTTTTGCATTACCAGTAACCCGGTTCCATGCTGAGTCCGGACGCACATCCAGGATATAAGTAGTTCCTTTTGCAACAAGACGTTGACAAAACGCTGCAGAAGATATCAGCGAATACTTGTTTGCAGTTTTAAAATATTCATCTACACAATATTTCTCGTCACCGGTAAGCATATGCAAAGCGGTCATTCCTCCATTAATATTCATCACATTGGTAAAACCGCTGTCTGCAAGCAGCTTACTTGCCCTGCGGCTGCGCTGGCTGTGCGAACAGTATACAAAAACAGGTTTGTCTTTATAAGCTTCTATCTGTCTCCATTGCTGAGGTAGTTGCCGGATGTCGATATTGATCGCTCCATCTAAATGGCCTATGTTCAATCCTGTTGATGCAGAAGTATCGTAATATTCACCTTGCGAACGAACATCCAGGAATAAATAACCTTTATTCTTCTTCAGTTCTTTACAGAGGTCCTGCGGAAAAACTGTCTTGAAAAGAACATTGTCATTCTTGTATTGAGCATATCCTGGTACAAATACAAGCATTAGAAAAGCAATCAATGATGAGCGTAGCATATGGCGAATTTGTTTAGAAAGTTATTTCAAAAACCGGTAGGTCCACTTCATTAAGAAAATGTTTCTTGCCTGGTTGGCAAAAGCATTAGTGAATAAGCTGTTGAATAATGGCCTGTCCAGTTCATTGGATACATCGGTATTTCCCTGAGACCAAACGAGGTAAAACTCCGAACCCGGCTTATACTCCCAACGCAATACCGCATTGGACCTGAACTGAACAAAATTGAAATCAGGTGCACCAAAGCTGTAATCAACCAATCCGTCACTGTTCTCATCTACAT
>JAEZDC010000094.1 GCA_023429825.1 Bacteroidota bacterium
GAACACATCCTTTCAGCCATTGGGAAAGACAACTGATCACTGATCATGTTCGGTACAACGAGATCGTAAACGAATTACAGGAAGCTGCAAGAAGTAATCTCATTTTCGGTTTGCATGTGCATGTAGGAATGGAAGACCGTAGAATGGCGATCCATATTGCTAACTCAGCAAGATACTTTCTACCACATGTGTATGCACTCAGCACCAATTCTCCTTTCTGGGAAGGAAGATTGACTGGATATAAATCGTTTCGTACAAAAGTCTTTGACAAGTTTCCAAGAACAGGTATACCTGATTGCTTTGACAGCATCGAAGATTATGATAACTACGTCCAACTTCTTGTAAAGACGAATTGTATTGATAATGCAAAGAAAATATGGTGGGACCTACGAGTGCATCCTTTTTTTAATACAGTTGAGTTCCGCATTTGCGATGTGCCAATGACTGTAAACGAAACCATTGCTATTGCAGCTTTATTCCAGGCTATCTGTGCAAAGCTGTACAAGCTAAGAAGCCAGAATTTAAATTTTATCGATTACCACCGCGCACTGATCAATGAAAACAAATGGAGAGCTGGCCGTTATGGCATTGATGATTCTATGATCGACTTTGGTAAAGAACAGGAAGTAAATACAAGGTTACTGATCTATGAACTTCTTGATTTCGTAGACGATGTTGTTCCACACCTAGGCAGTCGTCATGCACTGAATTATGTTCCTAAAATTTTAGAAAATGGAACGGGTGCCGACAGGCAACTGAAAGTATTCAGGGAAACAAACGACCTGAAAAAGGTAGTTGACTTAATTCATGAAAGTTTTTTAACTACTTAGTCAGCTCTTTTCTTCCCATACCTGTACAAGATGTACAAGCGTTTCCACCGCTTTGTTCATATCCCGCACTCCTATCCATTCATGCTTGCTGTGTATCGCTTGCATACCTGTAAAAATGTTTGGGCAAGGTAGGCCCATAAAACTTAAGCGGCTTCCATCAGTACCTCCACGAATGGGTTCATTCTTCAAAGTAACTCCTGCTCTTTTATACGCTTCTGCAGCAAACTCCGATACTTGTGGGTGATTGTCCAACACTTCTTTCATGTTGCGGTATTGTTCCTGCACTTTAAAATCGATGGAAGCGCCGGGATATTTTTTTATTACAGCCTCTGCAATACTCTTCAAACGTTCTTCATGTGGCTCTAGCTTATTAGTAATAAAATCCCTTATGATAAACTCTATTGTTGCCTTTTCTGCAATTCCACTTACCCTTACAGGATGCACAAAACCTTCTCTTCCTTCAGTGGTCTCAGGGCTCCATTCATCTTTAGGCAATGCGTTTAAAATATCCCCTGCAATCTTTAATGCATTCACCATCTTTCCTTTTGCCGTTCCCGGATGTGATATCACTCCATGAATATCTATCGTCACTCCATCTGCACTAAAAGTCTCGTCTTCAAAATCGCCTAACGCACCCCCATCAAGTGTATACCCAAAATCAGCACCTAATTTTTTGAGTTCAACTTTTGCCGTTCCCTTTCCAACCTCTTCGTCTGGCGTAAATAATATTTTTATTGTACCATGTTTTACTTCAGGATGATTAGCTAAATAATTAGCAAGATCCATAATTACTGCCACACCAGCTTTATCGTCTGCTCCAAGTAATGTAAGTCCGCTGGCAGTAATAATATCGTTTCCAATATGTTCTTTTAAATATGGATATTTTGCAATGGAGATTACCTGCGAATTATCATCAGGCAGGACAATATCATTTCCATCATAGTTCTTGTGTAAGATCGGCTTTACATTCGTTCCGCTGGCATCAGGAGCTGTATCAACATGAGCACAAAAACATATTACCGGAACCTTTTTATCAGTGTTGGAGGGAATGGTAGCGTATACATAACCGAATGTATCCATCTCGGCATCTTCAATTCCAATACTCCTTAATTCAGTCATTAGTATTTTAGAAAGATCTTTTTGTTTTTCTGTAGTTGGATAAGTATTGCTTTGTGGATCGCTTTGTGTATCTACCTTAACATATGTCATCAGTCTTTCTGCCGCAGTAAAGTTGTAATTTTCAAACATAAATCAGATTTGATCAACAAAGTAAAGGAACGTTATGGAGAAAACTCCGGCAATTCAACAGGGATGGTTACGAGCTTTACTATATTTTATCCTTGCCGCAACAACAGTATACCTGCTTTCTTATTTGCTTCGTAATTTTTTATCCGCCCCATTTCTCAGTAATTCGCAGGAGAATGAATTAATGTCTTTGATCATAACATATTTCATATGGTCTGTGGTACTTATCGGGCTAGCTTTCCTGTTCAGAAAGGTTATTGATAAGAATACTTTTTATTCTTTAGGATTTCAATGGAAAGGATATTCATCTCATGCAGCCACCGGTTTTTTTCTTGGCATTCTTTTGCTAACTGCAGGATCTTTGATATTGGTACTTCTTCAATTTATTTTCTTTACAAGCGTTAATCTGCAACTACCGCACTTATTGGTCAGTCTTACATTTTTTATTCTCGTCGCATTTACTGAAGAGATCGCATTCAGGGGATACATTCTCAACAACCTGATGCAAAGCATGAACAAGTGGTGGGCATTAGCTTTATCATCATTTGCATTTGGCATAGTACATATCTCTAACCCTTCCGCCAACTATCTCCCCATCTTCAACATTTTCGTTGCAGGATTTCTGCTTGGCATCAATTATATCTACACAAAAAATTTATGGTTTGCCATCGCATTACACTTTAGCTGGAATTTTTTCCAGGGACCGATATTAGGATATGAAGTCAGTGGGTTCTCCTCTGCTACATTACTTGAGCAAACGCAAAAAGGTCCTGAAATATTAACAGGTGGGAACTTCGGGTTCGAAGGCTCTATACTTTGTTTGGCACTCTCCGCGTTAGCTATATTTTTATTATCAATCTATTATTCCAAACAACAGTACACATCGGTGGAAATCTAATATTGCATTTTCCACAAGCATTCTCTATTTTTCTGATTCAAACTGTCAATATGTATTGTTTTTGACAAGAAACTTTACATGTGATCATTCAACACCAAAACAACTAAAAACATGAAAAGAAATTTCATTGGTGCTTTAGTTGGCGCCATCATTATTTTCATCTGGCAATTTTTGTCAAATGCGGCAATGAATCTTCATGCCGACAATGTGAAATATACGCCAAACCAAGATGCAGTTTTAAGTGCAATTACATCTAACATTCCTGAAGAGGGTGGTTACATGATCCCTAATCTTCCGCCGGATAAACAAACCAAGGAAGATCATGAGAAGTTTATGGCAGACCAGGAAGGAAAACCCAGCGTGCATATTATCTATCATAAGTCGAAAAGCTATGATATGGTGATGAATATGGTTCGTGGTTTTCTAAGCAACATTATCATGGTATGGTTGTTTTGCTGGATACTTGGTAAAATGAACATGCCAGGTTTCAGTACGATCGTAATGGCATCTATAGCACTAGGACTTATTACCTTCATTAACCAGCCTTACACAGGCCATATCTGGTTTGGCTTTTTTGATACAAAAATTCATTTGCTTGACGCTGTAGTTAGCTGGGGACTTGCCGGATTATGGCTTGGATGGTGGTTTACCAGGAGAACAGTTCGTTGATCATACTAAAAGAAAAGGCTTAGAAAACTCTAAGCCTTTTTCATGTAATCTCTCTTTTATTTTTAAGGAGTAATAATCAAGCTCTTGCCATCAATATTCACCAATTCTATATCAAAAGTAAGATCCTGCCCCGCCAATTGATGATTCGCATCCAATGTAACTGTATCTTCTTTTACATCAACGATCGTTACAGGAAATTGCTGGCCGCTGCCATTGTGCATCATCAGTTGCATGCCCGGCTCAGGCGTCATATCTTCAGGAAACCTATCTTTTGGAAAATCCATCACCAGTTCCTGCTGCCTTGCACCATAAGCCTGGTCTGCAGGTATATTTATCGTTCTTTTATCGCCCACACTCATACCCATTACACCATTATCAAAACCAGGGATCACCTGCCCGGTTCCTACTTCAAATTCTAATGGATCACGTCCTTCGCTACTGTCAAAAGTACTTCCATCATTCAATCTACCATGATAATGCACTTGCACCTTATCACCTTTTTTAACTTGTTGCATTCTTTTTTATTTTATGTAGCCAGCTTTGGTAGTACTATTAAGCATCGTTGCGTCGCACTCTTATACGTTCTTATCTATATTGCACAGGTGAGCTGCAGAATAAAGATGAGTAATTAAAGAACTCAGCTGCTACGTTTACTAATAAACCGCAAGTTAACTTAAGTCTATTAGGAAGGCAATTAATCTTTAGCTTTTATCGACACCTCAAAGCTTTCACTAACTACATTTGTGCTATGGATTTTAAAGATTTACGCATTGTTTTTATGGGCACACCTGAATTCGCAGTAGCATCTTTAGATGCACTGGTAAAGGCCGGTTGTTATATTGCAGGGGTAGTTACAGCACCTGATAAACCAGCAGGCAGGGGAATGAAACTTACCCAGAGCGCAGTAAAAAAATATGCTTCAGACCATGGATTAAAAACATTACAACCCGAAAAATTAAAGTCTCATGCTTTTATTGATGAGCTTAGATCACTCAATGCAGATCTCCAGGTGGTAGTGGCTTTTAGAATGTTGCCTGAAGTTGTATGGAATATGCCACCGCTGGGAACGATCAATGTACATGGGTCCTTACTTCCACAATATCGCGGCGCAGCACCGATCAATTGGGCTGTAATTAACGGTGAGCAAGAAACAGGTGTAACCACTTTCAAACTAAAACACGAGATCGATACAGGTAATGTTCTATTGCAGGAAAAAATTTCGATAGACCCCGATGAAACAGCTGGGCAATTGCACGATAAGATGAAAGACATTGGCGCTTCCCTCCTGCTAAGGACCATTAAAGCATTAGCTGAGCAGACCCTGGAGGAAACACCCCAATCTGCTATTACAACTGAAGAATGTAAACATGCTCCTAAGATCTTCACTGAAACCTGCAAAATAGATTGGAATAAAACTGCTAATCACATACATAATCTTGTGAGAGGCCTTTCTCCTTTTCCCGGTGCATTTACTTATTTAAAGAATAAAATGCTTAAGATATATAAGAGTAAAAAAGAGATCGTTCAACATTCCCATGAACTGGGGCAAGTGTTCACAGATGGTAAAAACTATTTTAAATATGCCTGTGCAAATGGATACATTCATTGCACCGAAATTCAGCTGGAAGGAAAAAAAAGAATGCTGATTGAAGACTTCCTCAGGGGTTATCGTTTTGAATCAGAAGAGTAAATTGCTCCATTTTAATCTTCTATTTTTACTGTTTCTATGCAAAAGATATTGGTGATACAAACTGCTTTCATTGGCGATGTAGTCCTTGCTACAGCGGTAGTAGAAAAAATACACCAGTATCTGCCTTCTGCACAAATTGATTTCATGGTGCGCAAAGGGAATGAAAGCTTGCTCAACAATAATCCACACATCACTGAAATTATTATCTGGAATAAGAAGGAAAGCAAACTGCGTAACTTATTCAGGCTTTTGTCATCAATAAGAGCAAAGAAGTATGATAAAGTGATCAATCTTCAACGTTTTGCGGCAACCGGAATACTTACAGGCTTCTCTCAAGCCAGAGAAAGAATTGGCTTTGATAAAAATCCATTCAGTTTCATGTTCACTAAAAAAATTATACATGAAATAAAACCCGGTGTACATGAAGTTGACAGGAACATTTCACTCATCGGGCATTTTACTGACAATAAAAGAGTCCAACCTAAACTTTATCCTTCACAGGAAGATTTTATTAAAGTGCAGGTGTACAAAAAAGATCATTATATAACCATCACCCCCTCCAGTGTCTGGTTCACAAAACAATATCCTGTTCCTAAATGGATCGATTTCATTGAAGCTTTACCTCCGGGTTATATTGTGTATCTGCTTGGTGGAAAGGACAATCTTAAAGACTGTAACCAGATAACCGAACGTTCAAAAAATAAAAATATTATCATCCTTGCAGGTGAATTATCCTTCTTGCAGTCAGCAGCATTAATGAAAGATGCGGTTATGAATTATGTAAATGACTCAGCTCCTTTGCATTTTGCATCGGCAGTGAATGCACCTGTTACTGCAGTCTTTTGCTCTACCATTCCGGAATTTGGCTTTACTCCTTTATCGGATACATCGATCGTTATTCAAACTAAACTACAGCTTGCCTGCAAACCATGCGGTTTACATGGAAGAAAAGAATGTCCGCTAGGGCATTTCAAATGTGCTTATACAATCGAAACGCAACAACTGCTTGCTACTTTAAACACACCCAAATGAAAGATTTTACGAATGATATAGAGATGTGTTTACAGGTTCTTCATTCCGGGGGAACTATTCTATATCCAACAGACACGATTTGGGGCCTGGGATGTGATGCTACAAATGCTGAAGCAGTAAACAAAGTGATAGAAATCAAAGATCGTCCTGCTCATAAAAGTTTTGTAGTGTTAGTGGCGTCTGAAAGAGACATCCTTCAATATGTAGCCTCACCTGATCTTGTTGTTTTTGACTATTTAAAAGAAGTTTCTAAGCCTACTACAGTTATCTATGATCATGCAATCGGACTTGCAGACAATGTGCCTGCCGATGATGGCAGCGTAGCAATCCGCATCTGTAATGATGAGTTTTGTAAGCATCTTATCAAACGGTTCAGAAAGCCTATCCTTAGTACTTCTGCCAATCTGAGTGGCTTTCCATCACCCCAAGTTTTTGCTGATATTTCAGTGGAAATAAAGAAAAGTGTGGATTATGTTGTGGAACACAGGCAGGACGATATGCTTCCTGCGCAACCCTCCTCTATTATTAAATGGCATCAAAACGGGAAATTCACACTAATAAGACCCTAGTGTGAATTGCTGTTAAGAAATTATTATCTGCACATAATCAAGGGCTTGAAGCATAATATTCTTACTCCAGCCATATTTTAACCTGATAATGAACGTTTTGGAGAAATCCTTGTTGCAATACTAGTCTTAAAACTTTTTTTATGGCTCGCGTTATACTAGACGTTCCCAGCGAAAAAATGAGCTCCTTTGTTAGAATGGTAATGCAACTTGGCATTGACAAACATTCTATCAGCTCCAACTTTAATGGAAGTGAAGAGCCTGCACCAACTCCTGCTCCAAGGCAACAAAGAGAAGGTTTCTTTTCAGGAAACAGGCTGCGTTCTTTCACATCCAAACTACTCGATTGGGATCGCAACAGAAACGAACTTGAGTTCGAATAATATGCTTAAGCAGCAACCCTATCTTTGCTGCAATGCAGATCAATTGTACAGATAGGGAGTTATTTATCTTTAAGAAGATCGCTCATGCCGCATGGGAACTCAATCAGCCATGCTACCTGATCGGGGGCTTTGTTCGTGATAAAATAATCGGAAGACCTACCAAAGATGCCGACATCGTTGTCTTAGGTGATGGCATTGAACTAGCACATAAAATTGCCGAACGTTTTTCTCCTCAGCCTATCGTTTCTTATTTTAAAAATTTTGGTACTGCACACATCAGGCTACCTGATTTTGAAGTTGAGTTTGTGGGTGCCCGAAAAGAAAGCTACCGTAGCGATAGCCGCAAACCTGAAGTGGTTCCCGGCACTTTAGCGGACGATCAAAACCGGCGTGATTTCACCATTAATGCGCTTGCAATTAGCCTTAACGAAAAAGATTATGGTGATCTGATAGATCCATTCAATGGTTTGCATGACATAGAACATAAGATCATTCAAACTCCGCTTAATCCCTTACAAACTTTTAGCGATGATCCGCTGCGAATGATGCGAGCTATTCGCTTTGCTGCACAATTACAATTCAATATTGCTCCTGCAACTTATGATGCGATCTGCGCAGATAGAGATCGCATAAAGATCGTGTCACAGGAGAGGATCACTGATGAGCTAAACAAAATAATGTTGAGCCCAAAGCCTTCCATTGGGTGGGACCTACTTTTTAAAACCGGGTTACTGCATATCATCTTTCCCCAGATGGTGGACTTGTATGGTGCTGAGTTTGTTGATGGCAAAGGCCACAAAGACAACTTCTATCACACATTGCAGGTATTAGATAACATAAGTGAAGTGACGAATGACCTTTGGTTGAGATGGTCTGCGTTATTGCATGATATAGGAAAACCTGCTACAAAAAAATTTGAAGAAGATCATGGCTGGACTTTTCACGGACATGAAGTAGTTGGAGCAAGGATGGTCCCAAAGATATTCACCAGGCTTAAGCTACCTATGAATGAAAAGATGAGATATGTGCAGAAACTGGTTGCATTACATTTACGGCCAATAAGCTTGACGAAGGAAAATATAACTGATAGCGCCATAAGAAGATTATTATTTGATGCTGGTGAGGATATTGATGACCTGATGAAACTTTGCAAAGCAGACATTACCAGCAAAAACAAAATGAAGGTGAAGAAGTACCTTCAAAACTTTGAATTAGTGGAGCAAAGGCTTATTGAAGTAGAAGAAAGTGATAAGATCAGGAACTGGCAGCCACCTATAACGGGTGAGATCATTATGCAAACTTTTGGCATTGCTCCGGGAAAGCAGGTAGGTCTTATCAAGGATGCCATAAGAGAAGCGATACTGGATGGCGATATCGCTAATAATTACGAAGCGGCATACCAGTTGATGCTTCAGAAAGGAGCTGAATACAACTTGCAACGGATTGAATAAGTTGTATTTTCGTCAGAGCCACAGATTTGCACAATTTCGTATCAATCAGAAATCATTTACCGAATGGCAGTATTAAAGTTCAGAGCATATTTCGAAGAAGATGATAGTGTGTACCGCGATATAGTAATCAAGCATACGCAAACTTTCCAGGACCTGCACTATGCAATTTTGAAATCTTTTGAATTCGATAATAAACACCAGGCTACGTTTTATCGCAGCAATGATAATTGGCTACGCGGGAGAGAGATCAGTTTTGAGAAATACGATAAAGAATATAAAGCAGAGCCTTTACTGATGGAGCAAACGACCATTGGTAGCGAGATAAAAGATACCAATCAAAAATTTATTTACGTATACGATTTTGCAAAGAACTGGACCTTCCTGATCGAATTGATCAACGTAAGCAAAGAAGAAAATCCTAAGATCATTTATCCCGCCACTAGCAGAACAGAAGGTATTGGGCCACAGCAATACGGAACTAAAAGTTTACTTGGAAATAAATTCAATGAGATCGAAGAAAAATATGATCTCAATAACATGGACATGACAGGCTTTGGTGAAGAAGGTGAAGAAGGAACCGAAGCAGAAGAAGATTTGGGAGCAGATGCAGGAGAAGAAGGAAAAGATGATTATTAAGATTGACTAATAGATTTTTGCATGCCTCATTAGAGGCATTTTTTCTTCGATGGATCCGCAGAAAATGATAATAGTAATTGTTGGGCCTACCGCTGTTGGTAAAACCGCATTTGCAATAGACGTAGCAAAACACTTTGGCACAGAGATTATCTCAGCTGATTCAAGACAGTGCTACAAGGAATTGAATATTGGCGTAGCTAAACCATCAACTGAAGAATTGGAATCTGTAAAGCATTATTTTATTAACTCACATTCTATTCATGAAGAGGTGAATGCTGCAGTCTTCGAGAATTATTCGTTACAAGCGGCGGAGAGTATATTCACCAAGAATGATATTGCTGTGATGGTTGGTGGTACAGGCTTATATGTAAAAGCTTTTTGCGAGGGAATGGATGATATTCCACAGATAGATGCCGTAATAAGAAAAACCATCATCTCACACTATGAAGAAAAAGGGCTTTTGTGGTTGCAGGAAGAGATACAAAAGAAAGACCCTGCCTTTTGGGCTAATGCGGAACAGCAAAATCCGCAACGATTGATGCGGGCTTTGGAAGTAATTGAGTCTACTGGTAAATCCATAGTTGAATTTAGAAAGGGTAAAAAAACGGAGCGTCCCTTTCGCATTATCAGGATCGGATTGGAATTACCTAAAGATATTCTACATGAGCGCATTAATAAAAGGGTTGACCAAATGATCGCAGCAGGGTTAATAGATGAAGCAAAGCCTTTGCAAGAGCATCAACACCTGAATGCATTACAAACTGTAGGTTATAAAGAATTGTTTGATGCTTTTAAGGGAAAGCTCAGTACAGATAAAGCAATTGAAGAAATAAAGAAGAACACCAGGCATTATGCAAAAAGACAAATGACGTGGTTTAAGAAGGATCATACAATTCAATGGATGGTCCCTGGCGCACTCAACGAAGCTACTCATCTAATTATGCATTCTGTGCAATAATTGTTCAGCAAAAGTATCAGATGCTTGAAGGGTGCGACGCAACGATGCCAAATAGCGATAGAACCGCTTGTGGCACAATACAAAGGCCTTATATGGCTTTAGCCTTTGATAAGCGGCTAAAATTATTGACCTTGCGGTGTATTTATTAATCACAGATTTGGCAATTTGCCACACATTTAAAATACCAGTGATGAAAAGAGGTTTTTTATTACTTGCAACCACCGTTTTCCTGACCACAGGGTTGCACGCTCAGCGAAAAATTGAATTTGAGAAGTACAAACTCTCTAATGGTCTTACGGTTATCTTACACAAAGACAACTCGGCTCCTGTTGTTGCCGTAACTGCCTTATACCATGTAGGCAGTAAAAATGAAAACCCAGAACGTACCGGCTTCGCACATTTCTTTGAGCACCTGTTGTTTGAAGGATCTAAAAATATCAAAAGAGGAGAGTTTGATAAATATGTAACCAACGCCGGTGGTGCTTTGAATGCCAATACCAGCCAGGACAGAACTTTTTATTATGAATTGCTTCCGTCTAATCAACTGGAATTGGGTCTTTGGTTAGAAAGCGAAAGAATGATGCATGCAAACATCGAGGACATTGGTGTGAATACGCAGCGTGAAGTTGTAAAGGAAGAAAAGAGACAGCGGATAGACAACCAACCTTACGGAACCGTTTTAATAGAAGTATTGAAGAGAGCGTTTAAAGAACATCCGTATCGCTGGGCTCCGATAGGAAGCATGGAACATCTGAATGCGGCATCCCTGAAGGAGTTCATTGAATTCTATAAAACCTACTATGTTCCTGAAAATTGTGTGCTCTCTATTGCAGGTGATTTTGATGCTGCCAAGACCAAAGATCTGATACAGGCTTATTTCGGAGAGATACCAAAGGGCGTCAACACTATAAAGAGGCCTACAATAGTTGAACCTCCTTTGGGTGGTGAAGTAAGAGATACTGTTTATGATAATATTCAATTGCCTGCCGTGATCCAGGCCTACCGGGCACCTAAGCAAGGCAGCAAAGAATACTACGCCTTTAACGTATTATCTACACTATTGAGTGGTGGTGAATCGTCCCGGATGAATAAGATACTTATTGATGAAAAAGAAATTGCAGTTGCTGCTTTTGCGGCACCCCTCTTCAATGAAGATGCAGGTTTATTCATCAATTACGCTTTGCCAAATATGGGTATCACACCAGATAAATTAGAGGTGGCGGTTGATTCGATCATTAATCAACTCAAAACGCAATTGGTCTCTGAAAAAGAATTCCAGAAAGTGCAGAACCAGATAGAAAGTGAATTCATCAGCAGCAATGCAACGATGGCGGGAATAGCAGAAAGCCTGGCGAATTACCAGGTATATTTTGGGGATGCCAATCTGATCAATACAGAAATTCAGAAATATCGTGCTGTTACAAGGCAGGAGTTAATGGATGTGGCAAAGAAATACTTCAATAAAAATAATCGTGTAGTGCTGTATTACCTGCCAAAGAACAGCCAACAACAGAATCAAAGCGAAGAAAAATAAATCATCACGTTGAATAATTATAAATAAAAACATGAAGAAGATATTTTCATTTTTACTAGCGCTCACCCCTCTGATGGTTATTGCACAGGTTAATATAAACAGAAGCAAAGCTCCCCAACCTGCACCTGCACCTAAGATACAGATACCAGACCCAGCAAGCTTTACTTTAGCGAACGGCCTGAAAGTTTTTGTAGTGCAGAATACAAAGTTGCCGAGAGTAAATGTTACCCTTACTATTGATCGTGATCCTGTGGTGGAGGGAAATAAAGCAGGGATGGTTTCATTAGCGGGTGAGCTGATGAAACGAGGTACCAAAAAAATGAGTAAAGCCCAGCTTGATGAAGCCGTAGATTTTTTAGGAGGTAGCCTATCCGCATCTTCCACTACTGTATCTGCATCCTCGCTGAAGAAAAACTTCCCAAAGCTAATGGGACTAATGGCTGACGTTGTATTACGCCCGGCATTTTCTCAAGAAGAATTAGAGAAAATCAGGAAGCAAAGCCTCACTGCTTTGCAAGCTGCCAAAGACAATCCGACTTCTATTGCATCTAACGTGGTTAACAAGCTGGTATATGGCAGCGATCATCCTTATGGTGAGATTGAAACTGAAGAGACATTAAAGAACATCACCCTTGAGGATATAAAAAGCTATTATGCTGCATACTGGAAGCCTAATATTGGCTACCTTATTTTTGTAGGCGATATAACCACTGCAGAGGCTAAGATATTAGCTGAAACCCATTTCAATAACTGGAAAAGTGGTGAAGTACCCAAAGGAAAGTTTACCGATCCTGCACCTCCTTCGAAAACTTATATCGCAGTAGTTGATCGTCCCGCTTCGGTACAAAGTGTTATACGATTAGTTGCGCCTATTAATCTTAAACCCGGCAGTGAAAATGCTATTGCAGCTTCTGTAATGAATAATGTCCTTGGGGGATCTGCTTCTGCAAGATTGTTCATGAACCTGAGAGAAAGGCATGGATTCACTTATGGCGCTTATTCTTCTTTAAGTCCTGATAAATTAGTGGGGATATTCAATGCGAATGCTTCGGTAAGAAATGAAAAAACAGATAGTGCCATTGCCGAGTTTTTGAATGAGATGAATAGAATACGCACTGAGGAAGTAAGCGAAGATGAATTGTCAAGGATAAAGAATTATTTATCCGGCAGCTTCGCGAGATCTTTAGAATCTCCCTCTACTATCGCAAGCTTTGCACTGGATATCGCACGATATAAATTACCAAAAGATTATTACAGAAATTATCTAACCAACCTTGCCAACATCACATCAAATGATATACAGAAGGCAGCAAACAATTATATAGTTCCGGACAACTTGCATATAGTAATCGTAGGTAATGCTAAGGAAATAGCTAAGGGCCTGGAGAAGTATGGGCAAATCAGGTATTTTGATATTTATGGCAATGAGAAAGCTGCGCCTGTACAAAAGAAAGTAGATGCATCTGTAACAGCAGAAAGTATCATCAAAAAAGCCATTGAAGCAATGGGCGGTGAAGCTGCAATAGGCGGAATAAAAGATATCAGCCTGAATGGCACAGCTTCTCTTATGGGCCAGGAAGCCAGTGTTACACAAAAAGCAATTATCCCTTCTGCTTATAGCTTTGAAATGAGTGTGCAGGGAATGTCTTTACAAAAAGATCTATTAAAAAACGGTGAGTATACACGAGTTGGAAGAGCAGGCAACCGGCCTGCTGATGAAAAAGGTAAAGAAGAACTGGATGAGAAGGCTTCATTTTTTACTGAAGCTTACATGCTTAAGAAAGGCGGCTACCAGTTCACTGTTAAAGGAATTGAGCCTGTAGAGGATAAAGATGCCTATGTAGTGGAGGTAAAAACGCCTAAAGGAAGATCGTTCACCAATTACTATGATGTTGTTTCAGGTCTTCCCGTAAAAACACAGTCTCTCCGTGAATCTGCTATGGGTGCTGTAACTGTGTCGGCTTTTTTTAGAGATTACAAGGATTTTAATGGGGTGAAGATCCCTACAAAAGTTATTAATGATCTCGGGCAAATAAAACTAGAAGTGAATTTTACAGATATTAAAGTGAATGCAGGTTTGAAAGTGGAAGACATCAAATAAAATATCCTGTCTAACAAAAAATCCTACAATAAACTTGTAGGATTTTTTTATTATACCAAGGCCTACTTGACGACCTGCACCCATTTTCCACTCACTCCGCTATTGATCGTTCTATCATACATGGCCTCGCAATAAACACCCGGCCAGTAATATTTGCCTAAGTACGCAGCATTCAACTGAACAAAATAAGTGAGTGTTTCTCCTGCCTTAATATCAAAATAATGATACACTCTATCATCACGGATATCCATGTACTCACTTGGCGAGGATTTAAATGCACCTTCACTGTTGTACATACGGGTGTTAAGAATTTCCCAGCCACTCGGGAATACCTGCGATAAAGCCATTTGATTATATGTTCCCCTTTGCCCCGGGTTTTTCACCGTAACCTTTGCAACGAAGTCAGTTCCCTGCCTGATGCTATCAACGTTTATAGGAGAACCGCTGGTGTTGAGATAAGCAACCGACACCTGCAACACAGAAGGATCATTATTCATCACTAAAGGCTGGGCCTGTACAGGTTTCCCTTCGTTGATCATTCGAATATATAATACGTTCTTTCCATTGTTCGTGATCTTTACACTGCTTTTACCCCTCTGCCATTGCATTACTGATTGAGAAACGGAAGATTTTGAGTTGATACTATTTTCTTTTCCATTGATGGTTGCTGCTGCGCTGATCTTTTCATTACCATTTATGTTACCGCTGAATTTAGCGATAGCGATCAGAGAGAACGCAGTTGTTTGCGTACTGTACCAATTATTAGAAGACAATCGTGCAGCAATTCCTTTCACCAGGTTTAGTGCATCTGCTCTCCTGTTAAGTAAAGTGAGTGTTTCAAGAATCATTGCTTCATCTCTCATGTCACTTCCATAAGTATACCCCGGGTCTTTTCTTACAGGCATATCAGTTGGTAGTCCGCTGATAATTTGTAATGCAACCTGGCTTTGACCAGTAAGTATATAAGCTGCAGCTAACCGCCACTTAGCTTCAGGCGTTAGGAACTTCCATTCCTTTAGCCTATTCATTGCCCCAAGCTCCGGAGCTTTTGCAAGTGCAAGCAAGTACAATCTATACGATTGTGTGAGATCGCTTCCGTACCAAGGGGCTTCACTCATGTTCCATGCCAGCGCTCTACTTCTTGCATAAGCCTTCCATTGTTGTAATAAATTACTTGGTACAATATATCCTCTTGCTGAAGCTTCCAATAAAAAATGTGCAGCATAATTACTTCCCCACTCATCGCTACCTCCACCATAATAGCCCGGCCAGTAAGAGAAGCCACCATCTGTTTGCTGAAAATTTTGTAATCGTTCTATGCCTCTGCGTAAGTTCCTATCAACTTCCGATTTCCTTCTGTCATCCATATCTATCAATTGATTTAACACCAGTTGAGGGAACACGGCCGATGTTGTCTGCTCCACACATCCATGGGGATATTGAATAAGATAATTTAGTCGCTTCTGTAAATTGATAGCAGGAATGGAAGAAACTTCGAGTGTGGCTTTACTGCTTTGCGCATCCCCGATCATTGCAACATTTCCACTCCAACTTTGTCCTGGTTGAAGCGTTGCTTCTGTCACCTGTGTTGTTAAAGGGTTTGGATTACGAACATCTATCTCGGTTTCATATACTGCTTTCTCCTTTCCACTTGTGGCTATGATCCGTATTTTACCGATACCCGTATTTCTTTTTACTACAGCAGACAAATAAGCTGTTTGTTCGCCTGTGCCGGGGAAGGCAAGCGATAAGTTATTATCTACAGGTTGCAGATATGTATTTCCTTCTAAGGCAATTTTCACATTCTTAATATTATTCTCTGTTGCAAATACAGTAACAGGAATACTCACTGTTTCCGTGGGACCTAATACCCTGGGTACTGTAGGCAAAATCATCAACGGTGATTTTACTTTTACTGCCTTATCTGCTTTTCCATAGGCACCATTGTTTGCCGCGATCACCATTACTCTTACACTTCCCATATATGCGGGTAAAATAAAGTTGTGTGTTTTGCTTCCACCGTTGCAGTTGAAAGGACCTAAGAACTTCACCACTGGTTTAAATCGATTGGCCCTTCTTGTTTTGGATGCAAGGTCTCCATCTGCATCACCACCAATTGTCAGGATCCGCTCCAGTTCACCTCCCCATGCACCGATCACATAATCATACAGGTCCCAACTCTTTACACCCAAAGCTTCTTTCGCATAAAATGCTTCGTGCGGGTTTGGTGTTTTGAATCGTGTAAGATCCAGCAAGCCTTCGTCAACCACTGCAACAACATAAGTCATGCTCCTGCTATTGGCTTCACTAATCGTAACACTGGTTTGCTTTTCAGGACGAATCACATCAGCTATTTTGATCACAGGCTTTAAGATGGTATTCTTATTTTCAACAGTGATAGGTATTACACCATACATCCTGATGGGTAAATCATTTATTGTTTGTGCATGCGGTTGTATTAAACTAACATTCACATATACATTAGGCGTCATCTTCTCGTCTGCTTCAAAAGAAAATTTCGTCTGTCCCTTTTGTGTTTTTACCCAATAAGTCTTTACAACTTTGCTCCCCGTTTCAATACTAATCAACGCTCTTCCACCCTCGCTGCTAGGAATGGTAAGTTTTACATCATCCCCTACATTATATCTTTCTTTATCCGCAGTAAAGGACAACATTGTTGCAGCCGATGGATCATCCTGGTTCATTCTTGTTTGCCAACTATCGTCATCTACATAAAAAGTTTCACCGGTAACATGGTCACTTTTATTGTCCTTGATAAGGATAAGGTAACGACCCCAGTCACTGCCCCTGAAATGATGACTAAAGTTTCCTCTTCCGTTATTCAGCGAAACTGATCCTGTTTTAATGAGCTTGTTATAATTATCCTGGGTGAAATTGCTCAGCTCATCTCCGCTATTATCCCACCACCATCTCCACTGAATTTTATACAGCTCCACTGTAACAGTACTAGTTCCACTTAATGGAACGCCTTCTGTATTTACATCAGCAATTTCAAAGCGGTGTGATTTCCCGGTTGATAACATGCCCCACGAAGTTTTTGCTGCAGGCACTTTCACACCAACGTAAGAAGTGTAAGGATGATAAGGCATCGCAATATTATCAATGCTGAAGTTTCCGCCGGGTTCAAATACTTTCACCATCAAATTTGCCAGCAACATTCCAGGTGCCTGTTCATTTACTTCAAAAGAAGGATTTATAGGTGCCGATCCTTCTGTGCTTAAAGCACCATCAAATATTGTTTTGCTTTGTGCAGAGAAGGTAGTTGTAGGGTTATCGAACACATACTCTTCAAACTTCGCAAACGAGGTCGTCTTCTTATATAGCTGAACATCTACTCTTGCTTTCAGGTTTTGAGCAGTTGCACCAAACAACCACTTTGCAGAGAGTGTTCCATTAATATTGGAATTTTTTCCCAGCGCATTTAACCCACCAAAGTTCAGATCTATTTTCAGCCTGTTAGGCATTACGGTCTCGATCTTGAGTTTCTTTTCAAATACAGCACCTCCCAACTTAACTCTGCAAATCCAATTTCCTGTAGGAGCATCGGCATCTGTTGCTGTTCTGAAAATATTAAAGCCATCTTTATTATTAGTAGTTACAATTTTCTTATACAGCTGACCTCTTGGGGATATTAATTCCATTTCAATCGGATGATCTGCAGGCAATCGTTTATCTCTATCCTCAACGATAAAACCCAGGTACAAACTATCACCAGGTCGCCACACTCCCCTCTCACCAAATATGAATCCTTTAATGCCGTTCTTTACCTCTGCGCCACTTACATCAAAACGACTCAACGGAAGTTGGCTACCATCGTCAATTTTTAAATAGCCCTTTTCGCTGCCCCTTTTCGCAATAACCAGGAAAGGCTTACGTTTCAGCTCCATAGTGGCGATGCCATCATCACCTGTTGTTGCTTTTCCGATCACTTGTTTCTGATAATCCAGTACCTGCAGCTCCACTCCCTCTAAAGGATCAGTTGAAATGATATCGGCAGCTGCGATAAAAAGCTGATTCGAAGTTCCTTTCTTAGCTATCAGCCCGATATTACTGGATATGATATTCCGGCTTTCAAATCTCTGCTTATTGAAATAAGATGAATGACAAGGATTATTGTTTTCCTGCCAGTTATATCCAAAGGGGTAATAACGATCATACCTGCTCCAGAAACTTTCATCTTCGTCTATATCATTTCCATCTTCAGCGTATTCGTCTTGGTAATATTCTTCATCTTCAGATGCACGAGTCACTTCGGAGCAAGTGTATAATGAATATTCCGGTCTAAAGCCTATCGTCACTCTATAAATAGCTCCCGGCTCTGTTTGAATATATTTATCAAGATCAAGTGAGAATCTTGTTTTCTTATGAAGATTGATGGTTTTATCCTCATCCAGTTTTACAGTCGCCTGTACCAGAGGCCTCGCAACCCTTCTTAATTCCTGTTCACCATTTAATGCGTTTCGTTGTAAGAATTGTGCAACGTTCGTTTCATATACTTTTATGACTGCTACATCTACTGCTCGCAGATTGATCGCATCGAAAGGCAATACAATTCTTCCCCCGCTATTTGGCAGTATCACCCCTTTACCATGAATTTTTACAGAAGGCAACCGGTTTTCAAAGAATTGATTTGAAGTAAATGACTTCTGCAACTTTTCTCCCCACTGATTTTCTATTCCTTCATTAACTGAAACCGTATAGTTGCCATCAAGCCTTACAGGCGCAAATACTTTTACTTCACTTCCATTGATCGTATAGCTCAGTTCCTGGTCCTCGATAGCGTTTTGCGTATTACCTCCAACCGAGATCAATCCCTCTAACATCTGGCCGATCTTCACCGGGTCGCTGAAC
>JAEZDC010000106.1 GCA_023429825.1 Bacteroidota bacterium
TCCCCGAACTATCGAAACCATTCGACAAAACATGAAGACTAAAGTAGGGGCTAAAACCATTGCAGGTCTGGTAATGTATGCAATGCGAAATAAGCTTTTTGAAACAGACTAAGCTTAGATAGAATACTTTCCCGCAAAAACCGGATTTTTTTTAGTTAGCTTGGAACAATAATTGAACTTCGTTAGCCGCTATACTACTACAAAAATCAAAAGATAAGCATTCAGTTTATGGTTCGAATAACAGATTCAAAAACTCTGTATAAAAAATACGTTGCCAAATTACAGAAGGTAGCTGATGTCAGATATGCTGCTGCAGTTCTGCAATGGGATCAAGAAACCTATTTGCCATCTAAAGGATCAGAATCAAGGGCAAGACAGTTAGCTACATTAACTGAAATTGGCCATCAATTATTTGTTGAAAGAAGTTTTGGAAAGTTATTAAACGACCTGGGATTATCTGAAGGCTTATCAGAGAAGGAAAGAAAAAATGTTGAGCTAACACTTGAGGAAGTTGAAAAGCAGAAAAAATTCTCATCGGCGTTTGTGCGTAAGATGTCGGAAGCAGTATCAAAAAGTTTTTATGCATGGATAGAAGCACGAAAGCAAAATGATTTTTCAATTTTTGAACCTGCATTAGATGCTTTGCTTAAACTGAAAAGAGAAGAAGCAAAAATCCTGGGATATACTGATCACCCTTATGATGCATTGCTCAATGAATTTGAAAAAGGTTCTTCTGTGGCTATGCTTGATCCTGTATTTGAAAAAGTGCTTACGCCATTGGGAGAACTCCTGAATGAGATGACAGGTAAGTTACAGTTTGGAAGGGATTTTCTTCATCAGCATTTTCCTAAAGATCAGCAATGGGAGTGGAGCATGTTTTTGATAAAAGAACTTGGGTTCGATCTTGAAGCCGGCAGACAAGATATTTCCGAACATCCTTTTACTACCAACTTTTCTTCACGAGATGTAAGACTTACCACACGTATTGACGAAAATGATTTTGCTAACATGACGTGGAGTTGTATACACGAGGCTGGTCACGGGTTATATGAACAAGGATTACCGAATGAAGATTATGGATTACCTAGCGGTGAATTTGCATCATTGAGTATTCATGAATCTCAATCAAGACTTTGGGAGAATTGTGTTGGAAGAAGTATCCCCTTCTGGAGTCATTATTTGCCGGCACTGAAACGGTTCTTTCCAAAACAACTCGAAAAGATAAGTGTAGAACAGTTTGTAGGCGCAGTAAACAAAGTAGAGCCGTCTTTGATAAGAACAGAAGCGGATGAACTAACGTATCATTTTCATATTTATATCAGGTATTCTTTGGAGAAGCGATTAATGGAAGGCTCGCTTTCAACCAAAGAAATACCGTTTGCATGGAATGAATTATATAGTAAATACTTGAATGTGCAGGTGCCTGATGCTAAAAAAGGCTGTTTGCAGGATGTGCATTGGTGTCATGGCAGTTTCGGATATTTTCCAACGTATAGTCTTGGGAGCTTTTATGCAGCTCAATTTTGGATGCAGGCAAAAAAAGAAATCATAGATTTGGAAGATAAGATCAGTGAAGGAGATACAGGCGTCTTACTTTCCTGGTTGCGGGAGAAAATACACCGTCATGGTAAAATGTATACCAGTGAGGAATTGTGCAAATTGGTAACGGGTGCATCTTTGGATAGCAATATGTTCATCAAATACTTACGAAATAAACTGCTAAACCAGTAATAACTATGCGAATCAAACTTTTGCTTATAATAACTCTTGCTTTTTTTAGTGTAGCGATCAATTACGGATGCAAAAAGACACTTCAGGAAAAATATGAAGATATTCTGGTTAAAATGATGACCAATGGATCATGGAAGATCACATCCTTTAAGGAAGGAGGTACTGATATTACTTCTGCATTTAATGGCTGGGCCTACACTTTTTTAGATAATGGAACGATGGCAGCTGTTAATGGGGTAAATAGTCAATCAGGTACATGGTCATCTGATATCCAGGCAAAAAAGTTCACAGCTCAATTTAGCAATCCTGTAGATCCTATTCAGAAGCTCAATGGCACCTGGTACATCACTTCAGCAACTCAAACAATAGGTAAGTTTACTCAAACAAAAAATGGGACAACATACGAAATGGAGTTAGTGAAGAATTGAATAGGGATTAATTCTATTATATGTGTTTAAATTTTTTTTAGCGTAGATGTAAGCTGATTTTCAGGCATCAGATGCGGGAAAATTGTAATCTTGTACTGTACAATTCCCACAGTTGTCTAGAAATACCTCCATACCTATCTTCTTTATTATGCTGATCTGTTCGTTAAAAGCTAACGCACAGTTGTCAGCTAATTTCACAGCTAATATTACATCCGGCTGTTCTCCGTTAGTCGTTCAATTCCAAGATCAATCTACCGGTAACCCAACTTCATGGAAGTGGGATCTAGGGAATGGAGCCCAATCAATACAACAAAATCCAACGGCTACATATTTTACCGCTGGATCATACGCTGTAAAACTGGTAATACGAAATGCAGCAAACAATGCGGATTCTATAACTAAATCGGCTTTTATTATTGTGAGAGATATTCCTACTGTAAATTTTTCACTTTCTGATTCTGTAGGCTGTTATCCCAAAACCATTCAATTTACAGATAATAGCATACCAGGGTCAGGTACTATCAATGAATGGCAATGGGATTTTGGTGATGGCAATTTATCTAACCAGCAAAATCCAGTTCATACATATACTGCACTGGGAAATTTTGGTATAACGCTGCGTGTGAAAAATACATTCGGATGCCAGGCCACGTTGCATAGGCCAAATCTTGTTCAATTGCAAAGTGGAGTAGTTGCTAATTTTAATTTCACCAGCAGTATAAGTTGTCAACCACCTACTACAGCCACCTTTACAAATCTTTCCGTCGGTTCTGGAATCCTGACTCATCAATGGAATTTTGGTGATGGAGGTACTTCAACTTTACCTAATCCAGTTCACGTTTATAATTCTTCGGGTAGTTATTCTGTCACACTTATAACTACGAGCTCTGCTGGTTGCTCAGATACTATCACCCGGCAAAATTCTATTATTGTTGGAGGAGGTAATGCGAACTTTGCTTTTTCTCCGGCTTGTGCAGGATCACCTGTAGCATTTACTAATACATCAACTCCCGCTTCAACAAGTGCTTTATGGAATTTTGGCGACGGTACTACTTCAACAGATATTGACCCAATAAAAACTTTTGCTGCGGGTACCTACCAGGTAAAACTCGTTAGTACTTTTGGGGCATGTTCAGACAGTGTAACAAGAACGATCATTGTAAATTCAAATCCAACCGCAAGCTTTTCTCAAACTGGTGCATTAAATACTTGCAGTGCACGTGCAACAGTTTTCTTTAGTAATAATTCTATAGAGGCAAATACATATCTGTGGAGTTTTGGTGATGGAACAAATTCAACTCAGCAAAACCCAACGCATACTTATACCACTCCGGGTAGCCATACGGTATCATTAATAGTTACAAGCGCTCAAGGGTGCAGAGATACATTGATCAAACCTAACCTGGTTACAATCTCACCTCCTCGTATTGATAGCTTAGCCAATCTTCCATACACTGGTTGTACGCCTTATAATTTGTCTACACAGGCTTTCGTTACTTCCATTGAACCTGTCGTAAGTTATTTGTGGACTTTCGGGGACGGAGGAACATCAACACTGCCAAATCCTACACACTTATATACTACAGCAGGAAGTTACGATATCAAGCTAGTGATCACTACGCAGAGCGGATGTAAAGATTCACTCATTTATCCTGCTGCAATCAACCTGGGCAATCAACCTAATGCAAATTTTTCTGCATCTCCTTTGTCGGCCTGTGCTGACACAACTATTCATTTCACAGATAATAGCACCGGTACACCGAATATTTGGTTTTGGAGTTTTGGTGATGGAGGTACTTCCACGGATCAAAATCCTATTTATCAGTATGGCGATACAGGAGTATTTACAGTTACATTAATCGTAGGTCATAATTTTTGTTTCGATACGATTGTTAGAACAAATTATATCACCATATTTCCTCCTATTGCCAGGTTTAATATTTCGCAAAATTGTGATTCTCCTTTCGTTCGTGGGTTTACTGATGCATCAGTAGGGGCAATGAACTATGCATGGAATTTTGGTGACGGACAAACAGCTAATATTTCAAACCCTGTACATACATATGCAGCAACTGGTAATTATATTATTTCGCTAACTGTAACCAATGGAACTTGTTCGTATACTACTGTAGATTCTGTTAGAATAATAGATGAGCATCCGACATTCATAATAAGTGATACTTTCTTCTGCAGAAATACTGATGTTACATTTACTGCAGACAATTTCAATGCATCAAATATTGCTTCATTTACATGGTTGTTCGGAGATGGAAACTCCTTGCAGACAACATCACCACAGATCGTATATTCTTATACTGCCTCAGGAAATTATACAGCAGGGTTGATTTCTACGGATATACATGGCTGCTCGGACACTATTTACTATACCATACCAGTAAACGTTTATGGCCCAACAGCAGGATTCAGTAATCCTGAAGGAACTTGTATCAATAGAACAATTCCGTTTACTGATACTTCAAGAAGCGATGGCATGCATAATATAACTGAGTGGACGTGGAATTATGGTGATAATCAAATGCAGACATATGCCGGAGGTCCTTTTCAACATCAATACAATAACGCAGGAACTTTCCCGGTAGCACTTACGGTAAAAGATAGTTATGGTTGTTATGATTCTGTAACGCATCCGTTAGCTGTGATCATTACAGATCCTATTGCTGATTTTGTCGTATCCGATTCTGTAAGGTGTAGGAATAATAGCATACAGTTTACTAATAACTCCTCAGGTTTAGATCTTAGTTATGCCTGGAATTTTGGCAACGGGGATGCTTCAACAAATTTTTCTCCGTCGTACGCTTATTCTAATGTTGGTCAATATGCAGTCACCTTAAGTGTGATTGACAGGTTTGGTTGTACAGATACTATCATAAAACAAAATGTGATTAAGATTTCAGATGTAAAGGCAATGTTTTCATTGAGCGATACAATTGGATTATGCCCTCCATTGCTGGTTAACAATACTAATCAATCTTTAGATTATACAAGCGTTCAATGGGATTTTGGTGACGGAGGAACTTCATCACTGAATTCACCATCCCATTTTTATACGCAGCCAGGAAATTATACCATTAAACTATATGCTAATGGTTATGGTAATTGTATAGATTCTGCCTCAAAGCAAATAATCGTAAGAGGTCCTTCAGGAACTTTTACATATGGCCCAAGGAATATCTGTAGCGGCACTAACGTTTCCTTTACGGCTACCACATTAAACAATGCGAGTTTTGTTTGGGATTTTAGTGACGGGACAGTGCAGGCAAGCACCGATTCAATAATTAATCATAATTATACCATTCCTGGTTTATATAGACCAAAGATGATTTTAGTTGATTCAGCCGGTTGTCAAATACCTGTTACTGGTTTAGATACTATCAGGGTTGTGGGAGTAGAAGCGTTAATAGGATTAAACCAAAACTTGTTTTGTGATTCAGCCTCTATAATGTTTAGAGACTCTTCCATTATACAATACGACGTTATACAAAGTCATGTTTGGTCATTTGGAGATGGAACAACTTCCTCATTGCAAAATCCTTTGCATCAATATAGCCAGCCGGGGCATTATACAGTTAGTCATATTGTAACTACTGCATTGGGGTGTGTTGATACTGCAGTATTAAATCCTTCCCTTAAAATAGTGAAGAGCCCGGAGATCAATATTCAACACCAAACGGCAGTATGCGAATCTAATCTTGTTCATTTCACAGGACAGCTTTTGCAACCAGATACTTCAGCGCTTTCCTGGAACTGGGATTTAGGAAATGGAAACGCATCTGATCAAAATCCTTCAGTCACCTACAATGCTGCAGGTACATATAATATCACACTCACAGTAACGAATAGTAGTGGATGCTTTGATACTGATACATCATCAGTATTGGTACACCCTTTGCCTATTGTAACGGCGGGACCAGATTCTACTATTTGCAGAGGACAAGCTTACAGTTTGCATTCGAGTGGAGCAGCAACTTATGCATGGACGAACCATCCATCATTGAGTTGTATCAACTGTAGCAATCCTATTGCAACTCCTGATTCTACAATTCAATATGTAGTCACAGGTACAAATACGTTTGGTTGCCAGGCAAGAGATTCTTTGATAATTAGGGTGTTTCAGCCTTTTGATGTGAGTTTGAGTAATGCTGATACTTTGTGTGCGGGAGAGAGTACAAGATTGGTGGCTTTAGGAGCGAATAGTTATGTGTGGAGCCCGTCTGCGGGGTTGAGTGATCCGAATGTAAATAATCCTTTAGCTACTCCAACAACTACAACTACGTATACAGTTGTGGGGCGGGATAGCAGGAATTGTTTTACAGATACGGGTAGGGTAATGATTACTGTTTATCCTATTCCGAATTTTGGTATTGTGCCGGATGATATGACAGTGACTGCAGGTACAGCTTTACAGTTGAATACATCGAATTCTGCCGATATAACTCGATGGAGATGGTTGCCATCTATCGGATTAAGTTGTAATGACTGTCCGCAGCCAACAGCTACTCCAAGAGAAACGATCACTTACACAGCGCAGGCATCAAATGATGGAGGATGTACATCAACTGATAAATTAACGCTTACAGTTGTATGTAATGGTGGCAATGTATTCGTTCCTAATACATTTTCACCTAACGGAGATGGAATGAATGATGCATTTTATGTAAGAGGCAAGGGATTAGGTAGAGTGAAACTGATGAAGATATTCAACCGCTGGGGCAATGTAGTGTTCCAGGCTGAAAACATAGACCCTAATGATGCAAGTGCAGGCTGGAACGGCACATATAAAGGTTCCAAACTTACCCCTGATGTATACGTATACATTGTAGAAGTTGTTTGCGACAACAATACAATCATCCCATTGAAAGGCAACGTAACACTTATTCAGTAGTATCATTTAGATAGGACATAAAACGGAGCTAATCGTGAAAAGAACCAATCAGGCTGGTAAGGGGAAAGGTATTTTTATTATCGTACTTTCTGCTTTGCTGATGATAATCCAAACATCTGCAAGTGCACAGGCACCAGTGGCAAATTTCACTGCCAATGTGGTTTCAGGATGTTCACCTTTAGTAGTACAATTTTCTGATCAATCAACCGGCAATCCTACTTCATGGTTATGGGATCTTGGAAATGGAGGAACATCCACAGTTCGAAATCCTACAGCTACGTATACTACACCGGGATCTTACACTATCAGACTTACTGTTACCAATTCAAGCGGATCAAACAGCATTACAAAAACAAGCTTCATCGCAGTAAATGTTGCTCCAACTGCAGCATTCACCTCTTCCACTACTTCCGGTTGTGCGCCACATACAGTAAACTTTACCGATCAATCTTCGCCCGGTTCAGGCTCTGTTACACAATGGGAGTGGAATTTTGGTGACGGAAGTACAAGCACTCAGCAAAATCCTTCGCACACTTATACACAATCAGGTACATTCAGTGTGTTCTTAAAAATAACCAACAGTGGCGGATGTAGTAATACTGTTTTCAAACAACAATATGTAACCGTTGGTACGGGAGGCGCGGCTAATTTTACAGCAAATGTTCCCAATAGTTGTGCGTTGCCTGTAACTGTTAGCTTTGTAACTACTTCGCCTTCGGACGGTACGCAAACATATAATTGGAATTTTGGTGACGGAGGAACAAGCACTCAACAAAATCCATCACATACATATACAAACGCAGGAACTTTTACGGTTACTTTATCAATAGGAAGCGGAGGAGGATGTAGTGGATCTTCTCAGCAAACCATAACATTGGCAAACAGGACTGTTTCGTTTGATGGACCTGCAACAGTATGCATGGGAACTGCTGCTAACTTCACAATGACATCAAATCCAGCACCCGTAACTCAGACATGGCAAATGGGTGACGGTATTTCTTATACTACTCCAAATATATCACACACATATGCAGCTCCGGGAACTTACCAGGTATCGCTAACAAATGAATTTGTAGGCGGTTGTATTCAGACTGCTACAAAAACAGTCACTGTTGTTACAGGACCTTCAGTTGATTTTATGGCGAATGAAACCGCTTCATGCAAGACACCTTTAACTACAACATTTCAATCAACATTACCAGGCGCATCTTATCAGTGGTCCTTTGGTGATGGCAGTACCTCAACTTCTGCAAGCCCTACACACACTTATCAAGCAAATGGACTATTCGATGTTACATTAACTGTGACGGGTAGCAATGGATGTGCAGCTACAATAACAAAACCACAATTCATACAAATACAGGCGCCAACTGTTGCCGTCAGTAATGCTCCGGAAACTGGATGTTTGCCTTTCTCTTATTCACCGGCGCCAAGTGTAAATGCCGTGGATGGGGTAGCTGAATATTATTGGGATTTTGGAGATGGGGGCACCTCAACAAATGCAACACCTCTTCATCATTATACAGGTACAGGCTCTTACACTTTGAAGTTACGAATAAGAACGAACAAGGGTTGTGTCGATTCAGTGATCTATCCAAATGGAATTACGGTTAATAATGGAATTCCTATCAATTTTTCTGCATCTCCAATCAATGCGTGTGTAAATCAACCGGTGACTTTTACTCCTGAAGTAAGCGGAGCAGAAAGCCTGACATGGTATTTCGGCGATGGAAACAGTATGACTTCACCTACTGCGATTAATAATTATAAAGCACCAGGCAAATATAATGTTACGTTAGTTGTTACATACGGAAGTTGCCTTTCCCGACTCACAAAAGAGGAGTATATCAATGTATCCCCGCCACAGGCGAGTTTTGTCGCACAACGCGATTGTAATGATAAAAAAATGATCCGGTTTACCAATACTTCTGTCGGATCGGGTAATGTTACCTGGGATTTTGGAGATGGTGGTACATCTACAGCAGAAAATCCAGTTCATACTTATTCTTCGATCGGAGATTATCTCGTGAAGTTTAGTATAAGTAATGGCATATGTACAGATACAATGTCAAAACTAATCCAGGTAAGAAATTCGGCAATAATTGATTTTACAGCAAGTAAAACAACCTTGTGCAGGTTGGAGGATTTTAACTTTAATGCAGATGTGATCAGCTCAGCAAACATTACCTCTTATACCTGGATAGTCCCTAACAGTAATGTTTATTCTACAACAGTAAATACTGCTTCTTGGTACCTTTATTACGCCCAATCATATGACGTTACACTAGTTGTTACTGATGCCGCAGGATGTTCAGATACTTTATTTAAACCCAATTATCTTACTGCATACGGACCAACTCCAGATTTTACAATAGAAGGTGCATCGGGTGGGTGCATTGGCACAAATATTATCTTTAAAGATTCTTCGGCTACAGATGGAATCCATTCTCTATCTCAGTGGAGCTGGGATTTTGGTGATAATGCTACCTCCACTCAACAACATCCATCCCATGCATATGTTACTGAAGGTAGATACAGCGTTACATTAACTGTTACTGACAACTATGGATGCGCTGCTTCGATATCTAAACCAAACTTTGTAAACATTACTAACGGTAAAGCCGGCTTCTTCACAAGCGATAGTCTCAACATGGGTTGTGTAGGTAATAGCTTCAACTTCATGGATACCTCTAAAGGAACAATTGTTTCATGGTTCTGGGATTTTGGTGATGGAAATACAGCAACAGATATTCAGCATCCGGCACATATTTATGCTGATTCCGGGGTCTATACCGTCAAGTTGAGAATTAGAGAAAGTTCCGGCTGTATCGATTCTGTTGTAAAAACAAATTACGTTACCATAAAAAAGCCGAAGGCTGCGTTTGAACTGAGTGATACATTCTCCACCTGTCCTCCGCTGGTAGTTAATTTTTACGACCAAAGCTACTATGTTCGAAGATGGTCGTGGGATTTTAAAGATGGCGGTACTTCACCGATTCAAAACCCGGTCAATACTTATTTTGTTCCCGGTACATATGATGTAACACTTACTGTGACCAGTGCAGGCGGATGTGTTGATTCTACTTCACGACGGGTGCGCATACTAGGACCTTACGGAAACTTCAATTATACACCGTTATCAGGATGTACACCAACTCCCGTGAACTATACTATCACGAATACACAAGCTGTAAAGTTCTATTGGGATTATGCTGATGGCATTGCCGATAGCGGAACAGTTGCAACTTCTTCGCACGTATATAACACGGGTGGAAGATTTGTACCTAAAGTGATATTGACCGATGTAAATGGATGCCGGGTGCCGATCAGCGGACTGGATACGATCTATATAGAGAAAACAGAAGTTGATTTTGATGCGGATAGATTATTATTCTGTGATACAGGCCTTGTAAACTTTACAAATAAAAGTGTGGAGATGTCACAAGGCGTCAGTTATCAATGGATATTCGGAGATGGAAACTCTTCTAATACTTTCAACGCTACGCATAACTATGCAAGCAATGGATTATATGATGTTACGTTAATAGCTGTAACACCGTTGGGTTGCGGTGACACACTAACCAAAGAAGGATTGATCAAAATTGTAAAGTCTCCTACGGGGTCGATTAACAGTGCCGATACTTTATGTAAGCCAGCTTCATTCATCTTTTCACCACAACTTGATCCTGATACTTCAGCCATAACTACATGGAACTGGAATTTTGGTAACGGGCAAACGTCTACGCAGCAAAACCCTGCTCCACAATTATTCCCTGTAGAAGGAACCTATCAAAATACATTAAACATAATCAATAGCAGCGGATGCTCAACTATCTTATCAAAAACAGTTGTAGTAAATCCCTTACCTGATGTAGTGATCTTAAGTGATACAACTATTTGTCGTGGAAATTCAGCTCAGCTGTTAGCAACTGGTGCAGTAAATTATACATGGATCAATCCAACGAACCTGAGTTGCTCCAACTGTCCTAATCCTATAGCAAATCCAACATCTGACATCGAATACATAGTACAGGGAACATCAGCATTAGGCTGCTTAAACTATGATACCGTGATAGTGAAAGTCTTTCAACCTTATAGTTTAAATCTATCCACTCAATCTGATTCTCTTTGTGTCGGTACTAGCGTTCAGCTTAAAGCTGTAGGAGCTCCAATGTATACATGGTCACCTGCAACAGGATTAAGTGCTACTAACATTCCTAACCCGACAGCAACACCTGCCACCACAACAACTTACACAGTAACGGGTACAGATAGCCTTGGATGTTTTACAGACAGCGCAACAGTCAATATCAAAGTATTACCTGTTCCTACAGTTGATTGCGGACCGGATATTACTTTATCAGCAGGCAATACAATAACGATTAACCCAACAACAACAGGAAATGTTTCAAGTTATAGTTGGAGCCCGTCAACAGGATTGAGTTGCACCAATTGTCCCGATCCAACTATCACAGCCGGAGATAACATCACCTATATACTTAAAGTAACGTCAGGCATTGGATGCACTGCTACAGACAAGCTAAATGTTATTGTTACCTGCAGTGAAGGAAACGTTTTTGTACCAAATACCTTCTCTCCAAACGGAGATGGTATGAATGATGTGTTCTATATACGAGGTAAAGGTTTATACGGTGTGAAATCGTTAAGGATTTTTAATAGATGGGGAGAAATGGTTTTTGAAAAAAACAATTTGTCTGTAAACGATCCTTCTCATGGTTGGGATGGAAAATATAAAGGTCAAAAATCTCCAACTGAAACTTATATCTATCAATTGGAAGTTTTATGCACCAACAGGCAGCTGTTAAAATATAATGGTACTCTAACATTAATTGAATAAAATGTATTTCCTTGCATTGAATATATCATCCATAGCCAGATCTTTTGTGAAGAAGATATCTATTATAACGTTAGTAATGTGTAGTTACGCTGCATCAGGGCAAGACGTGCACTTCTCACAATTTTTTGAAGCACCACTCCTGAGAAATCCGTCATTAGCTGGATTATTTCATGGCGACCTGCGAGTTCAAGGTGTGTACAGGAGCCAATGGCAAAGTGTAACAACCCCTTACAAAACAGGATCGTTCGATATTGAATATAAAAAGCCTGTTGGTCGGGGAGATGATTTCTTAACCATCGGCGGACAAGTATTATACGACAAGGCAGGAACCACCAACTTTACCACCATCAACTTATTGCCAGCTTTAAATTACCATAAAGCGATGAGTACGGATAGAAATAAATACTTGTCTCTTGGTTTTATGGCCGGTCTGGTTCAACGACGCCTCGATCGTACCAAAATGATCACCAATAACCACTTTGATGGTAATGGATATAATCCTGCACTAGGCGACGGCGAAACTTTCACAAATACAAATTACTCTTACTTAGATGCGAGTGTGGGAATGAGTTATAACTCTTCAATTGGTGAAAGAGAATATGATAATTTTTTCGTTGGCTTAGCTTATCATCATTTCAATCGCCCAAAGAATTCATTTTATAAAAATCCCGAAATTGAACTTAATCCTAAATGGGTAGCTTCTGCAGGTGTTCGGTTTACCATGAATGAAACATCATTTTTCACATTGCAAAGTGATTTCTCAAAACAGGGAACTAACCAGGAAACGATTTTAGGCGCATTGTATTCATATAAACTGGGAGACGATTATGAAAATCCAAAGTACATTGTTTCTTTCGGAGGATTTCTGAGGTTAAAAGATGCGCTTATCCCGGTAGTGAAATTAGAATTCGCACCATTCGCTATTGGATTTAGCTACGATGTAAATGTGTCGCAATTAAAAACTGCCAGCCAAAGCAGGGGGGGAGCTGAGTTATCTATTTCATTCAGGCAATTTTTCGATAGAGATAACACTACCCGCAATGCCGTAATGTGCCCACGATTTTAATCAACTAATATCATTTCGCCTCTGTATCCATTCGAAGGAAGCGGTATAGGATTGCTGCTAATAAAGCTCCGGCAAAAGCACCGGTTAAATAAACCCATAGATCGCTCCACTCAAGTTTGCCAAACACACCTAATCCTAAAGCTACTGCAGGGTTAAACGCACCACCTGAAACAGGCCCTACAGCATAAGCCATTGCTACTACTGTAAACCCTATTGCCAGGCCGTAATATTGGTTGTTGGCTGTTTGTGGTGACGTCGCAACGTTAAGTATAACATATACCAGTGCAAACGTTCCTATGATCTCGGCAACGACCGCTGCCATTTGCCTGTCAACAGGAGTAATGGTGGTTGAATAATCAAAAACATTAGAAGCAACAAGCGCTGCAATAACTCCTGCAATCAATTGCGCCACCCAATAACCGATCATTTCAACAGTTCTGATCTTCCCTCTGATAAAGACTGCAAGTGTTACAGCCGGGTTATAATGTGCTCCCGATAAGTGCCCTCCTGCATAGATCATCACAACCAATGCAAAACCAATAGCAAGCGGAGCAAAATTGTTATCAGGATTATGATAGATAGCAGAACAAACAGCAAGTACTAAAAAGAAAGTTCCAATGAACTCAACTACATACTTTCTCATGGTTTAGAATTTAATGAAGTAAACTTTCAACCAAGATAACTCCTTGTATGCTCGCTCAATAGAATAGCTGAGCACAAATTTTCCACAACTCATACATTTGCAGCCTGATAAATAGATTATGAAAATAGAAGTTGGACAAAAAGCTCCGGAATTCACATTAAGAAATACCGATAAAAAAGAAGTTGCTCTAAAAGATCTTCACAACAAAAAAGTGGTGCTGCTTTTCTTTCCTTTAGCATTTACTAGTGTATGTACTGCGGAACTGTGCAGTGTTAGAGATAATCTCAATTATTATAACAATCTGGATGCAGAAGTCTTTGGGATATCTGTTGATAGTCCACAAACGTTAAATCGTTTTAAACAAGAACAGGAATTGAACTTTGCCTTGTTAAGCGACTTTAATAAAGAAGTATCAGTTGCTTACGGGTGCCTTTATGATACTTTCAGCGGCTGGATGAAAGGAGTGAGCAAAAGAGCGGCCTTCGTAATCGATAAAACCGGAATTATACGATACGCGGAAGTACTTGAAAATGCAGGAGAGCAACCAAACTTCATTGCCATTCATCAGGTATTAGAATCAATAGATTAAAGGATTTAACGTTTGAATCTTCCTTTGGTACAAATTTTTGTACATATCATACGAAACATTTAGTTTTATCTACGAAAACAGGTAAATGAAGAAACTGTACACTTTCGCACTTATGGTAAGTATGATGATCGGCAGCGTAACTGCTTATCCTTACTTTACTCCGGGTAACGACCAGGTGATCATACGTTTCTATCCCAATCCTGCCACTTCGATCATCAATTTCGAATTCTCCAAAAACATAGAAAAAGGATACACCTTACAGATCTACGCCTTTGTGGGAAAGAAAATGACAGAAGTGATAATGACCTCTCAAAAAGTCACCATTCCCCTCGACAATTTTTACCGTGGTGTTTATTTCTTTCAGTTAAGAGATAAAACAGGAAAAATAGTTGAGTCAGGGAAATTCCAGGTAGTTAAATAATTATGGGGCCAGCAATTGGTCCTTTTTTCATCTCCTGTTGCGTCGCACACTTGTACGTTCTGAAGTTTGTTGATCAATGAGAAAGATACCATTCATCGTATCAATACCACCGTTCCCTTTTTGAATATTCTTTCGTTCTTGTAGTTGATCGCCTGTATCATAAAAACATATGTTCCTGATGGTTGTTCAATACCATTAACAGTTCCATCCCATCCTTTACCAATATCACTGGTCTGGTAGATCATCTGCCCATAGCGATTGAACACTCTGAAAAACTCCAGTTGTTTTATTCCAACAGGTATTGGACGAAGAATATCATTTTTTCTGTCTCTGTTTGGTGTAAAGCCGGTAGGAACAAATACTTCAGGGCCGGTTTTAAACACAACGATCTTGATATCATCATCAGCAAAGCAGCCTTCAGCGGTAGTAACCCGCACTCTATAAATCATCGAGTCTATCTCTTTATTCAAAGTGATTATTGGCGAGGCTACTCCAGGATCGTTTATATAAAAAGCAGGGCTCCAAGAATATGTTGCTCCTCCTTTTGCATTTAATTGCAGTGGTTCGTCTTCAGTAACAGTAGTATCATTTCCTGCAAATGCTTTTACCTGCGGATATACGACGACGTTCACTGTGTCAAATACAGATTTGGGGCATTCTCCATTTCCCGTGGCTTTTAAAATATACGCGGTTGTTGCCATAGGACCAGCAACGGGAGATAACGTGTTTCCATTCATCAATGATGAAAGAGGAAACCATGCAAAGTTTGTTGAAGTAACACTACCGTGTAAAAATGCTCTCTCACCATAACAAATCGCAGTATCTCTACCCGCATTTGCAACAGGGTAGGGAGAAACCCTGATTTTAATCGTATCCTTTGCCTGGCACTTACCCAGGTTAGCATTCACAAAATATGTTGTAGGGCAGCAAGGTGCCACTTTCGGGTGCTTAGCTGATGCATCGCTTATGGCAAAATTGGGAGTCCATTGATAGTTTAACGCGTGGCTGGCTGTATTAATGAGAATAGAATCTCTGCTGCATATGGCAGTATCAGGCCCTACATTTACTGTTATAAAATCTAAAACATTTACCGTAATTGTATCGGATGCTATACATCCACTTTCATTCAGAGTAACGATATATTTTGTTGTGTCTTTTGGGAATACATAAGGGTTTGCGGTATTTGTGTTCGAGATATTGTAGTTGGGAGTCCAGGTAAAAATTCCGGAACCATGTGCAATAAGCGGGAGTGTATCTATACTACAGATAAGTGTATCCTTAAATGGTAATTGTAAGAAGGGCTTATCTAAAACATTTACTGCTTTAGTGATTGTATCCCGGCAACCTTTGCTGCTACTGACGATCAATTGAACATTTCTTGTACCTGGGTTTGGATATTGGTATGTTGGATTTCTTATAATAGATGTGTCCGAAGACATTTCTGTTTCACCAAAATCCCATTTCCATTTGTTTACAACTCCATATGCTGCAGTTGTTGCATCTGTAAACTGAAACGGGGTTTGAAAACAACTTCCATGAAAGTTAAAACCAGGCGTGAAGCCGGGGAAAACCCTAACCATAGAAGTAGCTGTATCACTGCATTCTTCGTTTCTATTGATGATTAGGGTTAAAACGTATACACCTGTATCCGGATAGGTAAATGTGGGCACAGGAAGATTAGATGTGTCATCAGTATTCGGATTAACTCCGAAATCCCAGTAATAAGAATGAATGCCTGAAGAAGCTGACTCATTTAAGAAAGCAGAAGTATAACTATTGCACATTATATATTCCGGCTTAAGAGTAGCTGCAATAAAATCGCAATCCCCAACTTTTAAAATAAAGTCTTTTCTATGCTCGCTAATGGGTACACCATTTCGCCATTCAGTAACACATACGTTCACAACATATCTACCAAAAGCAGCAGGAGCAACGCCCGTGATAACTCCGGTAACAGGGTTAATTGTAACAGTGCTTCCCAAGGGTTCTCCGCCATTATATGGTGGCGCATAGGCAACAGGAGAAAGTGTAAAAGTGCCTGACGGTGGTGCGTTTTGGTTGCCGGTAGAACCGCCAAGATATGCTTCGCAAAACGCGTAGCTTAAAGAATCACCATCAGGATCACTAGCGCTAAAATCCAGAAGAAAATCTCTCGCTGCACACACGAGTGCTGTATCTTTTACGACAAACTCAGGGCTACTATTATAACCCGAAGGCAACACAGCAGTTCCCGGAATTTTTGCAAGATAGGTTGCGCCGATCTGTCCACCTGTAGTGTTTGCTAAGCCATTAGCTCTGCAACATCTTGCCCAGGTAAGTGTATAACCTGTAGCACTTCTTGGCAAGGTGATAGAATTGCTATAAATAGCTACCTGGTAACAAACTTCCGGGTTACCTATAATACATGATACAGAATTAGGGGTGATGCTGATCGAGTTAACTCCACCCTGCAATTGAAGTGTAACAGATTGTACTAAAGTGAGCGACGGATTAATATAAACACCAACATTTACAATCTCTGAAGCTAGCTGCGGTCCTGTAGAGTTACACTCTCTGAAAAGCCGCATTGTGATAAGATAAACATCACTGTTTCCATCTGCTCCCGGACCTACATATTTATATTGCAATTCTCCTCCTGCAATATGAGCAGCATGAAGGCTGGTGCTTAACACCAGTAGTAGCAATATAAAGCGTAGTTTTCTCAATCGACTTTTGAAATAAAATCAAGGATATACTGATTCACCTTTTCCGTTGCCTCAAGCATTGCCATATGACCAACATTTTCTAAAACGTGTATGAATGCTACGGTTGGTAAACTTGATTGTTCTAATACATCTTTAATGGGTGCAGCAACATCTTCTGTTCCGGCTATTATGAATACCGGCACCTTTGTATTCTTCAAAGCACCAGACCTGTCTGGCCTGTTCATCATCGCGGTATAATACTGTTGACATGCAAGTGTATCGAATGATCTGGCTTTTTCTATCAACTCATTTACTACTTCAGCATGCTGCTCTTTAAAGTTAGCGGAAAACAGGTTAGGTATTGTATTTTTCAGGAAGGAATAAGCGCCATGTTTTTCCATCAATTCAATTCCTCTTTGGCGATTTTCTTTTTTTTCGTCTGTATCAGGGTAAACTGTTGAATTGATGAATCCGAAACCGCTGACCATATTCGGATATAGTTGCTCGAAAGCAAGTGTAATATATCCTCCCATGCTGTGCCCCAATATTATACAGCGCTCTATTTTTTCGTGTAGGAGTAAGGCGTGAATACATATTGCATAATCTCCAAGAGTGATAGCTTGAGACAAACCTTCAAGTATAGAACTTTTGCCGCTCCCCGGAATATCAGGAGTAATAACAAGACAGTGATCTTTGAGAAATTTTACTTGCTTATCCCAGATAGTACTGTCTTCACCGAAACCATGTACTAATACAACAGGTGTTCCCGAACCTTCCATTCGGTAAGAGATGTTGGTAGTGAAGTATTGAAAATTTTTTAGCACAGGGACGAGTTTTGGCGTTTTATGGTCAACGTTTCACACGGTGAAAAATCCAGTCAGCAACCATCCATAATACCAACAATCCTGCCAGCAGCATTAATCCACGATAGATAAAATCCCCATGTTTTACATAGTAAGTTTTTACATCTGTAACAGGGATATTCGCCTTAATAGTTGCAGCTTTATCCCAAGGCTGAGTTTCAAGTATGTTGCCGTACGAATCAATGACCGCCGAGATGCCGGTATTCGCACTTCTTGCAATCCATTTACGTGTTTCTATCGCTCTAAGTTTTGCAAAAGCGAGATGTTGTTTATGACCAGGCGTATTGCCCCACCATCCATCGTTAGTGATAATGGTTAATAGGTTAGCTCCTTTCTGTACATAACTCGCTACATATTCCCCATAAATACTTTCGTAGCAGATAATTGGGGCTGAAGCAAAAGGATTATCTGCATTTTGAAAAACCACAGATGCGCTGTCTTTAGCATAACCCCCGGTAGTTCCGCCAAATTGTTCGAAAACAGGCCCTAAGAAGTTAAGGAAGGTGGGTAGGGTTTCTACTCCGGGAACCAGCTTACTTTTTACATAGAACTGGTGTGGTTTGTTTGATTGTAAAGTAATTGCTGCGTTATACGAATCATAAAAAATTCCGTTGGATGTTTTTCTTGCATATGGTGATCCTGGTTTTTCAGAGCCATACCATTTGTAGGTTTCAATACCTGTAAGTAAGGTAAGGCCAGGATTACGATTTAAAAAATCAAACACAGGCTGGTATTCAGGTTTGATGTCAATTTCGTTCACAGCTATTGCTGCAGATAATGCAGTCTCAGGCCAGATCAGTAGTTTGGTTGAAGTATCAATTGCAGATTGGGAAAGCTGAAGCAGTATTTGTATTTGTTGGCCGGTAGTTGTTTGGTCAAATTTGCCATAAGGATCTATGTTAGGCTGAACGATAACTACCGAAGGAGAACCGGTTAAATCTTTTTTATTCGTAACATTCAAAATGTATGACCACACAATGGGTAAGAGTAAAAGCACGACAGTTGAGACTGCTTTTATTTTTTTTGAAATTATACCTGCGCCGAATAACCAGTCATACATCAAGATGTTTACCACTAATATCCATAAGCTGCCTCCACCTATACCAGTATACTCATACCATTGCACCCAATCTGTTTGATTAGCGAAAACATTTCCAAGGTTCAGCCAGGGCCAACTTAATTGCCAGTTTAAATGGATATATTCAAAAGCCATCCAAAAACATGCAAGAGCGAAATAAGATGTTGTTTTATCAAGCCTTTTTTTGAAAATATGATACCCCCACCATGGCAGGCACATCAATAAGCTATTTGCAAGTATGGCCATTATGGCACCGACAAGTGTGGCATTTACGATCCACCATGTTGCAAGCAAATTCCAAATGAACATCGTCAAATATGTAAGACCAAAAAAACGTTTACTCTTGGTTATTTTATCAGCGCATAACAACAGAGGTATAAAAGCTAAAAAGATGATAGGAGTAAGAGGCGACATTGGCCACGCCGCCCACAACAATATTCCCGATGAAAGAGATAAGAATAACGGATTGATATTTTTCAAGTAACAATTTTAGCGGAAGTTCGGGATTATTAGATGAAGAAAAAAGGGAACTAAATGTTCCCTTTCTAGTAACGACTATAATAGCTCCTGAAGCGGTGGGATGCTTCTGATTCTATTTGTCGTAACAACTCATCAATTATTTCATTTTGCCTGTAATTGTTATTATAACGATCAGGCCTGTTATTCAGTAAAGATTTATCACTTGCGGATAAAGCCCTTTCATCTCCTGTATAAGTTGCGAATTCAGTATACCACTGGCGCTGCCCTCTAATAACATCACTCCATAAGTAATTGCCTTTTGTATCACGGGCTGTGACCATCAGATCAGCTTCACTTGAATATGTTCTTCTTGTCTGGTTGATGGTTGCATATACTTTAGCATATTCTCTTACAATCGAATCGGGTTTATAAACGATCTCTTTAACCACAATGTCCTTCGATACTCTTCGTGAATTGTTGTTATCATAAAATCGCCCAATGTCAATATTCCTTAATCCAATTTCTAAAATTTCATCTACTCTTGCATTTCCGTCTCTTACATCGAATTCACTTACAAATTGTATAAACTCATTCCCGCCTTGAAATCTTAGGTTTCTTGCCAGGTCCTGGTGGAAATTTCTGAGCTTAAAAGAAGAATTATAAAGGTTGTGATTATTGTTATTATAACCATTGTTGTAATATCCATTGTTATAGCTATTGCGAAGATCATCTGTAGATACAATCATAATCCGCACTATAGCTGCTTCATAAGCTTCTTTCATTTTTTGCTGAACATCTATAGAGTTTTTGAACCTTGAAGCCGTATTGAATATTCTATATGCTTCCCGATACGACCTCTTATTGTTTTCGTTCATTAATGCTACCCCTCTTTCGTAATAGATATCACCAGTTCTCTCTTTATATGTTTCTACATAAGAGGAATAATCAACTGCGTCTACAACTTTTTTTGCTTCAGGTGAGTTGTTGATAGCGTCGTACATTTTCTGAAGCTCCCGATATTCATTGTAGATCTGTTCGTATTTGTTATCGGAATTGCTTGCAGAAAGAGTGCTGATCTTGCTTTCATGATCTTTTACTGCATGATCGTATGCATTCCTAAGTAAGTTCTTTGTGTCTTCATCATAACCTTTCTTTTGCAACTGCTTAACAGCTAATTCCACTGCATCTTCATAATTGCCTTTTTCATAAGCTTTAATAGCCGTCTTACAACTTCCTAAAAGAAAGGTAGCGATAATGAGAAGGGAGTATAATTTGTTCATAGTTTGGGGTTTTTATAGTTAGAGCAAAAGCTTATCCAAAGGCTTACTTAATAATGTTATTTAAAGCTGTTTTAACAAAGAAGAACTGTTTATTTAAGCGGTTTATCTTGTGTCTGCCTCATCCTTTATCTTTGAAGCGCTTTGAAACATTTACGATCGCTCAATCATTATTTTCTTAAGTATAGGAACCGGTTATTCGCCGGAGTTTTCTTTATCGTTGCATCCAACTATTTTGCTGTATTAGCGCCGCAGATTACTGGGTATGTGGTTAGTAAAGTGTCCGCTTTATTGAACAATGAAACGGTTATTAATAATCAAAGAGAGCACGATGTACTTGTAAATCTATTCATCGGATGGAGCGAACAGAATTTTTCGGGTAATTCATTTATTGCACTCGCATCTATTACGATTCTTGTGCTCGCTTTGCTAAGTGGGTTATTCATGTTCTTCATGCGGCAGACCATCATTGTAATGAGCAGGCATATAGAGTATGATCAGAAAAATGAAATTTTCAAACATTACCAGCAGTTGGATGCTAACTTTTACAAAACTCACAACACCGGCGACCTGATGAACCGCATCAGTGAAGATGTAAGCCGGGTGAGAATGTATACAGGCCCTGCGGTAATGTATCTTACTAACCTTGTGATCAGGATATCACTCTGCACTTATTTTATGGTGCTCAAAGATCCCAAGCTCACATTATATGTATTAGCCCCGTTACCACTGCTTGCGATCGTTATATATTTTGTGAACAGTATCATTAATAAGAAAAGTGAAAGAATACAGGCTTTGTTATCTGATCTCACTACTAATGCACAGCAATCTTATTCAGGCATACGAGTGATCAAATCATATGTGCAGGAGAAAGCCATGATCCGCTTCTTTAATAAGAATACTGATGATTATAAAGACAACGCCGTTGGTCTTGCAAAAGTGGAGGCAATATACTTTCCGAGTATGGCATTGATGATAGGATTGAGTACCCTCATCACCGTAATGGTGGGAGGTTTGCAGGTATTGGACGGAACGTTGTCTGTAGGCGTAATTGTTGAGTTTGTGATCTATATCAATATGCTGACATTTCCCGTGAGTGCGATAGGGTGGGTTGCCAGTATGATACAAAGAGCTGCAGCATCCCAAAAAAGGATCAATGAGTTTATGCAAACTGATCCGGTGATCAAAGACAATCATTCTAACGCAAAAATCGATCTGGGGGGAAATATTGCATTCAAAGCCGTAGATTTTGTGTATCCGCACACGGGCATCAGGGCATTGAAGCATTTTAATTTCACTATTAATAAAGGTGATAAGGTGATGATTCTTGGAAAGACAGGAAGTGGAAAATCTACTATTGCTCAATTGCTTCTTCGATTTTATGATATTACAGAAGGATCCGTGACCATTAACGGGCATTCAATAAATGAAATTCCCTTGAAGCAATTAAGAGAAAATATTGCTTACGTTCCACAGGATGTATTTCTGTTTAGTGATACAATAACGAATAACATCAATTTTGGTATGAGCGATAAAGGCGATGTTTTGAATACTGAAAGGGCAGCACAATTCTCGAGCATCCATAAAGAGATACAATCTTTCACTGAAGGATATGACACTATGGTGGGAGAAAGAGGCGTAACACTCTCAGGTGGTCAGAAGCAAAGGATATCCATTGCACGGGCGTTGATGAAGGATGCGGATATTGTAATATTTGATGATTGCCTGAGTGCCGTAGATGCCAAAACTGAGCATGAGATCAGCGCTAACCTGAAAGAATACTTGGAACAAAAAACTGCTATTATCATAACACATCGAATTATCTCTTCTATTCATTTCGATAAGATCATTGTGATGCAAAACGGCAAAATTGCGGAGGAGGGTACACATCACGAACTGCTTACCAGGCAAGGTTTATATGCTGAGATACTAAGGATGCAATCAGCAGGTTATGATACCGATAACATGGCAAATAATTAGTATACCATCTAATTTGCAAAAATTTTGGTAAATGTGAAACAATCCTATATTTGTGACACATCTAAAAAGCATAAACTAAAACTCAAAAAAGTGGCGTACGAAAACAACGACAAGAAAATGGAAAGTGTTTACAGCAAGAGAATCAGGGCTGGTAAAAGAAGGACCTATTTTTTTGATGTAAGAGCAACCCGGGGAAACGACTACTACCTCACTATTACAGAAAGCAGGAAACGTTTCAACGATAACGGTTATGACAGGCACAAAATTTTCCTGTACAAAGAGGATTTCAACAAATTCATCAAAGCATTGACTGAAGCTGTTGATCATGTAAAAACTGAGTTGATGCCTGATTTTGATTTTGATGCATTTAATCACGAGTACAATGATGCGGAAGAGAATGGTGTAGACGAAGTAGCTGAAATAACTGAAGTAGCATCTTCGCCATCTGTGGCACCTGCGGAAGAAAACTCACCTTCAACCAATAATCATTCTTCTGAAGAAGTAGATAAGTGGTGATTTGAAGAATATTTTTAATACGAAGCCTCTTACGGAGGCTTTTTTGTTATACATATGCCCTTCTTTTGTTAAAGAATAAGCTAACAGTTGAAGTAGCGCAGTTAAATTCTTCCATTCGTTCAGGCAGATCATTAAGGATCAGAACGTTGAAGAGTGCGACGCAACAGAAGTAACATGAGAATTGCAGGAGCTGGGCTCATAAAAACTTCGCTTAAAAGCCTTGAAAATTAGTTGCAGAGCCTTACCTTTGCCGTCCGAAAAATCGGGACCATTTCCCACAAGGCTCAACAAGTGTACTTCCGGTGAAGTACCGCCAGCAGGGTGTAATCGAAAGATTATTAAACATGCCAAAGGTAAAAACCAACTCCAGCGCAAAGAAGCGCTTTAAGGTGACCGGTACAGGAGAGATCACCTTCCAGAAAGCTTTTAAACGTCACATTTTAACGAAGAAGTCTACCAAACGCAAAAGAGCAATGCGTAAAGATGGTATGGTGCATAGTGCCAATAAAGATTTCGTTATGCGTTTATTAAGATTGAAGTAACCAAATTGATCAACCTCCTCCGGGATAAAATAATTTAATATGCCACGTTCAGTTAACGCTGTTGCATCAAGAGCAAGAAGAAAAAGAATTCTGAAGCAAGCCAAAGGCTTCTACGGTAAAAGAAAAAATGTATATACCGTAGCAAAGAATATTGTTGAAAAGGGTATGACCTATAGCTATGTAGGTCGTAAACTCAAGAAAAGAGAATACCGCCAGTTATGGATTGCTCGTATCAACGCTGCTTGCAGAGAGCAGGGTATGACGTATAGCCAGTTCATTAACGCACTTAGCGTAAAAGGTATTGATCTTAACAGGAAAGTTCTGGCTGATATCGCTATGAATGAACCTGAAAGCTTCAAAGCTTTGATCGCTTCAGTTAAGTAATACAGGTGATATTACCTACATAATAATGGCCCTGCAACTTTGCAGGGCTTTTTATTTTCAGAAATTCTATTTTTGTTGCCGTTTGATATGAACAATCTCTTTATCCATTAAATCCTCCGTTCAGAAAAATGAACAATACTTACACCGACCTGGTGAAGCAAACATTCCACTTTCCGCAAGAAGGTTTTGAAATTAATAACGATGGTTATCTCCAGTTCAACGGGCTTGATGTAAAAGCTTTGATCGATAAGTATGGAACGCCGATGAAGGTGACTTATCTGCCTAAGATCGGGATGCAGATAAACAAAGCAAAGAACATGTTCGCCGCGGCAATGAAGAAACATAAATATGAGGGTAAATATTTCTATTGCTATTGCACTAAAAGCTCGCACTTTTCTTTCGTGGTTGAAGAGGCATTAAAGCATGATATTCATCTCGAGACTTCTTATGCTTATGATATTGAGATCATCAATAAGCTATATGAGAAAAGGAAGATTAACAAAGATGTATTTATAATTTGTAATGGGTTTAAGCAAAGAGGTTATACGTCGAGAATAACAAAGCTTATCAATACCGGGTTTAAAAATGTGATCCCGGTATTAGATAATAAAGAAGAACTATCTTATTACAGGAGGAATGTAAAGCAACCTTTTAAACTTGGAATTAGAGTAGCCGCAGAAGAAGAACCAACTTTTCCTTTCTATACTTCGAGGTTAGGAATACGAGCCAAAGACATTTTAGAATTTTATGTAGATGAGATTGAAGGCTATGAAGATAAGTTTCAGTTGAAGATGCTTCATATCTTCTTAAATAAAGGCATTAAAGATGATATCTACTATTGGAGTGAATTGAATAAGATCATCAACCTCTATTGCCAGTTAAAGAAGATCTGTCCTGAACTCGATTCAATTAATATTGGTGGCGGTTTTCCTATCAAACACTCTTTAGGCTTTGAATATGATTACCAGTTTATGATCAATGAGATTATTGGCAACATTAAGAAAGCTTGTAAAAAAGCAAAAGTGCCAATGCCAAACATTTATACTGAATTTGGAAGCTATACGGTAGGAGAAAGCATGGCACATATCTATAGTGTGATAGGACAAAAGAATCAGAATGATAGGGAAACGTGGTATATGATCGATTCATCTTTTATTACTACTCTTCCTGATACATGGGGCATAGGTGAACGATTCCTGATGCTGCCGATCAATAAATGGTACAATGAATACCATCGTGTGGTGCTAGGCGGAATTACCTGTGACAGCCATGATTACTACGATTCAGAAGAACACATTAACGAAGTATTCCTGCCCAAAACAAAAAATACCGATGAAAAAGATGAGGATAACAAGCAGCCATTGTATGTAGGATTTTTTCATACCGGTGCATACCAGGACCAGATCAGTGGTTATGGGGGTATCAAACACTGCTTAATTCCATCTCCTAAGCATGTGATCATTGAGCATGATAAAAATGGTAAACTGGTGGATTGGTTGTATGCTAAAGAGCAATCAGCTCAAAGTATGCTGAAGATCTTGGGTTATGTGAAATGATAGCGATATATTTAAAATAAAAAATGCAAGGTTTCTAGCCTTGCATTTTTTATTTATATAGAATAAGATTATTCCATCGCAAATTTCATCCTGATAATATTTAGCGCCCCTCCGGCTTTAAACCATTCTATTTGCTGGTCATTGTAGGTGTGATTTACCTCAAACTCATCTGTAGATCCATCGGTATGATGCAATACAATTTTCAATGAGCTGCCCGGAGCGAATTGGCTAAGCCCTTTTACGTCAATTGTATCATCTTCCAATATCTTTTCGTAATCTTCTTTGTTAGCAAAAGTCAATGCAAGCATTCCCTGTTTCTTCAGATTGGTTTCATGAATACGGGCAAAACTCTTCACCAATATCACTCTTACTCCCAGATGCCTGGGCTCCATTGCCGCATGTTCTCTTGAAGAACCTTCACCATAGTTTTCATCACCAATGACGATCGTTCCGATACCTGCAGCTTTGTAAGCTCTTTGCGTGGCAGGAACTGGTCCGTATTCGCCCGTAAGGTGATTCTTTACAGAATCCGTTTTATCATTGAAGTAGTTAACTGCACCGATCAATAAATTGTTAGAGATATTATCTAAGTGACCACGATACTTTAACCATGGCCCGGCCATAGAGATATGATCTGTTGTACACTTTCCTTTGGCTTTAATAAGTAATCTTAGATCATACAGATCAGTTCCTTCCCATGCTGCAAAAGGAGCAAGCAATTGCAAACGTTGTGATTCGGGATTTACAGCAACTTCCACGTTACTTCCATCTTCTGCTGGCGGCTGGTAGCCCGCATCTTCTACTGCAAACCCTCTTGCAGGTAATTCGTGACCTGTGGGCTCATCCAAAGCAACCTCTTCACCATTCTCGTTCAGCAATTTATCTTTCAATGGGTTGAAAGTAAGATCACCCGCAATGGCGAAAGCAGTAACGATCTCAGGCGATGCAACGAACGCATGAGTGCCTGCATGCCCATCATTTCTTTTTGCAAAGTTTCTGTTGAAAGAGGTGATAATAGAGTTCTTACGATTCGGATCATCAATATGTCGTGCCCATTGACCGATACATGGTCCGCATGCATTGGCTAATACAACTCCACCGATCTTATCGAAGATGTTAAGAAGGCCGTCTCTTGCGATCGTATAACGAACCTGTTCGCTTCCCGGTGTAACCGTAAATTCCGATCTTGCTTTCAAGTTCTTATCTACTGCCTGCTGAGCAATAGAAGCAGAACGGGTAATATCTTCATAGGAAGAGTTGGTACAAGAACCGATCAAAGCAACTTCTAATTTTTCAGGCCAGTTGTTCACTTTCACCGCTTCTGCAAAACGACTGATCGGCCATGCCAGATCTGGCGTAAAGGGTCCATTAACGTGAGGCTCTAACTCACTAAGATTAATTTCAATTACCTGGTCATAATATTTTTCAGGAGCATTGTAAACATCTTCATCTGGTCTTAAATGCTCCCTGATGCCATCAGCTAAAGAAGCTACATCTTCTCTAACAGTCCCTCTTAAATAAGCCCCCATCTTCTCATCGTAAGGGAACAAAGAACAAGTAGCACCTATCTCAGCGCCCATATTACAAATAGTGGCTTTACCGGTAGCGCTAATGCTATCAGCACCTTCACCAAAATATTCAACGATTGCACCGGTTCCCCCTTTTACCGTAAGGATACCTGCTACTTTTAATATAACATCTTTCGCACTGGTCCAACCGCTCATCTTACCGGTTAACTTGATACCTATGAGCTTTGGCCATTTCAATTCCCACGGCAATCCTGCCATTACATCACAGGCATCAGCACCACCCACACCAATGGCGATCATCCCTAAACCACCTGCATTAGGTGTATGT
>JAEZDC010000126.1 GCA_023429825.1 Bacteroidota bacterium
ATATAAGCCAATATGAAACTGAATAGAGCATCCCGACTAAAGTCGGGAAGGTTTCAGGTTTGAATCCTGACGCGGTCACAAAAAGCCGGCAATTCCAGTTGCTGGCTTTTTTCATAATAAGTCAATATGAAACTGAATAGAGCATCCCGAGTAAAGTCGGGAAGATTTCAGGTTTGAATCCTAACGCGGTCACAAAAAGAAGTCCTGCAAAAGCGGGACTTTTTATTTATACCCATAGCTCGTAGAGCATTCCTATATCAGTTGGGAATGATTTGGTATAAATTTCCAGGTTTCTGGCAAGATTGGAACTCGCTAATACCATTAGAAACATCGTTTAACCTTTTAGATAGGCTAGTTACCTCTTCGAAAACTTAGTAGGGTTGTTCTAAAGGCTTGCGAACCCTTCCGATGGGTCAGCGAAGTTGTTCTAAGGGCTTGCGAAGTCTTCCTATCGCTTAGTGAAGATATTCTAAGAGTGAGTAAACCTTCTATCACAAAGCAAAATCCCGCTATCGCGGGACTTTTGGTTTTTCATCGATTGATTGCTAGTTATATCAGTAATGCCACCTTACAAATGCTTCCATTGCAGCGTACTTGGTCATTCCAAGCTGCGCATATAAATTAGCCGTGTTGGCGTTCCTGTCTTCCGCCCGTTGCCAGAATTCCCTGTTATCGCTTCCCTGGAAAGGCACCATATCTTTCTGCGACTGGTGAATGAAAATGCCAAAGCGCTTCTTCATCACCTGGTCAGGACTCATAGGTATGGCCATTTCAATTTCAGATATATCCCATTCCTGCCATGCGCCTTTGTATAGCCAAATCCAGCAGTCTTTCACCCAGGGCTCACCTGCAGCTTTCAGTCGCCTGAGGCTTTCAAAAATGATATCCAGGCAAACCTTATGCGTACCATGCGGATCTGCCAGGTCACCCGCACAGAATACCTGGTGCGGCTTCACTTTTCTCAGCAACTCCATAGTGATCAGTACATCTTCTTCACCCATCGGTTTTTTCTCAACCGTTCCTGTTTCGTAAAAAGGAAGATTCTGGAAGTGGATGTTCTCGTCCTTCAATCCTACATACCGGCAGGTAGCTTTCGCCTCGCATCTCCTGATCAGTCCTTTAATGGCCCGGACTTCTGCGGTGTCTATTTGATTCTTCTTTTTATTCGCGAGGAACTGCCTTGCCTCTTCGAGCGTTTTGCGGGTTTTTGCGTTATCTACACCAAACATGTCCTCGAATCCTACAGCAAAATCCATGAACCTTGTAACGAACTCATCGGTCACGGCGATGTTGCCGCTGGTTTGGTAGGCTACATGCACGTCATGTCCCTGGTCGTGCAACCTCATAAAAGTGCCACCCATACTGATGATGTCGTCATCAGGGTGGGGTGAGAAGATCAGGCAGGTCTTAGGGTTGGGTTCTGACCGCTCAGGATGAGTAGGAATAAAGGCGTTTGGCTTGCCTCCCGGCCATCCCGTGATGCTATCCCGTAGTTGATAATATACCTGCAGGTTGATACCGTATGCATCTCCTTCTTCCACTAAAAGATCACTTAAGCCATTTTCGTTATAATCGTGATTAGTAAGGCTTAATACAGGCTTGTTCAATTTAAGACTGAGGTTGACAACAGCTTTTTTTACTGTTTTCGGCGTCCATTCGCACTCACCCGTTAACCATGGCGATCTGTTCCTGGTGAGCTCGCTGGCAGCAGGCTCATCTACCACAAAGGTGCAGTCGTTATGCTGCTGTAAAAGACTGGCAGGGACCTGCTCGGTTACGTGGCCTTCTACTGCTTTGGCAACGATCGGCGCTTTAAAACCCCAGGCCATCAGCATGATCTTCCGTGCTTTCATGATCGTTCCAATACCCATAGTTATGGCTAACCGCGGAACTTCGGCAATAGTGGCAAACTCATGTGAGTTCGCTAACCGGGTGCTGTTGTCTAATGTAATCAGCCTTGTCCGGGAAAATATGCTGGACCCTGGTTCATTGAAACCAATGTGGCCATTATTACCGATGCCAAGAATTTGTAAATCAATGCCTCCAACTGCTTCAATCTGAGCTTCATAGTCAAGGCAGTGCTTTTTGATATCTTCTTTTGGAAGCTCTCCGTTTGGAATGTGAATATTAGCAGGGTCTATATCGATATGGTTGAACAGGTGGCGATGCATAAAAGCGTGATAGCTTTGGAATGCCTCCGGTTCTATGGGATAATACTCATCGAGGTTGAAGGTGATAACGTTTTTAAAACTCAGTCCTTCATTCTTATGTAGCCTTACAAGTTCGGAATATAAACTGACTGGTGTATAGCCAGTTGCAAGACCTAGCACACATTTTTGATTAGCTGCCTGTCTTTCCCTGATCAGGTTAGCAATCTCACTCGCCACATACCCAGAACCATCTTTAGGAGTTGAAAAGATCCTCACCGGAATTTTCTCAAAGCTGTCGATCAAATCCACATTGGGTTTATGCGCCATTTGCATGTTTTTGCAGTTTCAAAGGTAAACTAATCCTGTTTATGCGTTAATTATTTTAGTGGTATTAATGTATTTCTATCTCATCTAAGAAGATATAAGCAGGGTTTCCTGCACCCTGGCGACCTTCCGGGATCTTAGAAAGGTTATTTACTTTGACCTGGATATTGGTGACTTTTTGCGGATTGACCGGAATGCTGATCCTCCTGTTATCTGCCCAGCCACTGGCGGGCTGCTGAACTGTAGCCAGGTTGATGCTTTTTCCTTCCGCATCTTTTGTACTTACCTCAATGGAAACCGGTAAATAGATCCAACTGGGTTCCTGTTTCCAGACGTTAAGCGCAACTTCTTTGATCGTATCTTCTTTTCCTAAATCAATGTTGATCTCAACTGATTTTGTCCAGCCCAGCCATTCGGTGGAATTGAATTTATCTGCTTTAACGCCATTGACTAAACCAAAAGCACCGCCGTTGCCGGAGTAATTGGATGCGGGCGAAGTTGAGAGACTGATTTTTTTAGCTGTTGCTTTGTTGAATGAGAATTGTTCAGCTAACTGAGCAATTAGTTTTTTGTTGGTTGAGTCAATCAACGAACTGTAAATTGTTAAACTTCTGTTGATTGATACAGGTTGTAAATAGACATCGATACTATCTACACGATTAATATTGGTTGTAATCCATCCTCCCTTAAATTTTGACTCAAGCTTGTATAACAATCCACTATTATCCGGAGTTGGAAGAATCGTTGACTTGATCTGCAAAAATGCCTTACTATAGTTCACCCCCCACAAATCGTATCTCTTAAACTGTGTCATCAACCTTCTTTCAAAGTCAGCAGAATCTTTTTTCTCTTTCGGAGTCCACAAAACTTCACTCAGCGCTGCGATCCTCGGGAATAGTTGATACTCTACTTTACGAGTGTTCTTGATGTATTCTGCCCAGAGATTAGCCTGCGCTCCTAAAACGTATTTACCTTCTTCATCGCTTAGTACTTTTGGTATAGGTTCATAGGCATATACCTTTTCAATCGGAGAAAAGCCACCAATCGTAACCGAATCTTCATTCCTTGTTTGCTGGTGATCGAAGTATACATGAGAGCTTGGCGTCATGATCACTGTATGTTTTTGTTTAGCAGCTTCGATACCCCCTTTTTCACCACGCCAGCTCATTACGGTAGCGTTAGGTGCTAAACCGCCTTCTAATATCTCATCCCATCCAATGATCTGCCTGCCTTTGCCGTTGAGATATTTTTCCATTCGCTGAATAAAGTAACTCTGCAGTTCATGTTCATCTTTCAGCCCGAGTGTTTTAATGCGTTGCTGGCAGTTCGGGCATCTTTTCCAATGCGCTTTAGGAGCTTCATCTCCACCTATATGAATGAATTTTGAAGGAAATAAAGGAAGCACTTCATCCAGTACACCTTCTAAAAACTTAAACGTATTTTCCTTACCTGCACAAAAGATATCATCAAATACACCCCAGGCTTGCTGCACCTGTTTGCCTTTGGTAGATCCAGCCCAGGCCGTACCCTTTGCCACCTTGGTATCTTCATTAGGAAAACAGCTTAATTCAGGGTAGGCTGCTATCGCTGCAGACGCATGGCCGGGCATTTCAATTTCGGGGATAACGGTGATGAAACGATCCGCAGCATAACGAACCACTTCTCTTATTTCATCCTGCGTATAAAATCCGCCATAATGAATGCTATCGTTGCCTTTACCAGGATAACGGCCAATGATGGTACCATTCCTCCATCCGCCAACAGAAGTGAGCTTTGGATATTTTTTGATCTGTATTCTCCAACCTTGATCGTCAGTTAGATGCCAGTGAAACGTATTGAACTTGTGCAGTGCCAGGTAATCAATATATTTTTTTACGTAATCGATTGAGAAGAAATGGCGGCACACATCGAAATGCATCCCCCTGTATCCAAAGCGGGCTGAATCCTCAATTACCACTGAAGGGAGTTGGATACCAGATACAGGATGTTGGATACGTGATACCGGCAATAGCTGGATGAGCGATTGTATCGCTAAGAAACTTCCGTGGTGAGAGGGAGCGGTGATGCGAATGAATTTTGGATCGACTATAAGTTGATAATGTTCTTTCTTATCCGCAAAAGAAGGATCATTCCAGGTAGAGATACCGATATAATTAGAAGCAGGAAGTTTATTCGCTACCATCAACTTAAAACCGTAGTATTTCTGCAGGTAATCATTAAAGAAATCTACAGAGGGCTTATCGGCTTTGTTCAAAGTAACTAATACCGTTGCTTTATTGAGCTGGAAGCTTCCTTGTTTGTGATTAACAGATACAGGCTGCGGGATGATATTTATCTCCTGTGCAAAGCTTTGGAATGAAAAAGCTAACGTAATAACAAGTAAAATGTTCTTCATAGACGCAAGCTAAAACATTTTTAGACCTCACCCTCGATCCCTCTCCCAAGGAGACGGAAGACGGTTCGGTTATTAAGTGACAGCGGCGATTAATGCAGGACCAGGTTTATATACCAGTTTCAAAATCGGACGTTTGATACGAACTACTACGCTTAAAGGTGGGAGTAAGGTGGGAGTTAGTACGGCGTAACCTTAAGCCAGGTATACCGTAGGGTGGGCGAAGGCAGGGCGTATGTACTGGGCAGATATGACTTAGGCAGGCTCACCAGTCCTTCTTCAGTTCTTTTTGTAACCCAAAATCTCCGTAAGTGATACCACCCGGGAAGAAGGACTCAATTGATAACCATCAGCCGGCTACATAATAAAAACAACTAAATTGCGGCCTCGTTAATCATCAAATAATTTCTATGAACTTAGGATATTTCTCATACCCCTTGCCCGCCAATGAGCCTGTTTTGACATATGGTCCCGGAACTCCGGAAAGAGCGTCATTAAAAAAAGTGTTGAAAGAATTGAAGGGACAGGAAGCGGACATACCTATGTACATCGGGAGTAAAGAAGTAAGAACGAATAAGAAAGTTGCGATACATCCGCCGCATGAAACGGCGCATACGCTGGGATATTTTCATGCGGGTGAAGAAAAGCATGTGCAGCAGGCAATAGATGCAGCGCTGGCGGCAAAGCCTATGTGGGAAGCGATGAACTGGGAAACGAGGGCGAATATCTTTTTGAGAGCCGCTGATCTGATTGCAACGAAGTACCGCATGCATATGAATGGTACTACAATGCTTGGCCAAAGCAAGAATGCCTTCCAGGCAGAAATAGATGCAGCATGCGAACTGATAGATTTCTTACGATTCAATGTTCATTTTTTAAGCGAGATATATAAGCAACAACCGATCAGCGGGGCAGGCATGCATAACCGGATGGAGTGGAGACCATTGGAAGGATTCGTTTTAGCAGTAACACCTTTCAACTTTACGGCTATTGGCGGTAACCTTCCTACATCTGCTGCTATGTGTGGCAACGTGGTGGTTTGGAAGCCTGCGAACACGCAGATATATTCTGCACAGATGTTTATGAGGATTTTGAAAGAAGCAGGATTGCCTGATGGTGTGATCAATCTTATCTATGTTGATGGACCAACTATTGGCAGGGTCTGTATGAACAATAGAGATTTTGCAGGCGTACACTTTACAGGATCTACTGGTGTGTTCAACCAGATGTGGAAGACGATCGGAGAGAACGTTGGTAAATACAAGAGCTATCCAAGAATTGTAGGAGAAACAGGAGGGAAAGATTTTGTACTGGCGCATAAGAGTGCAGATCCGGATGTGGTAGTTACTGCATTGTTGAGAGGTGCTTTTGAATACCAGGGACAAAAATGTTCAGCAGCATCGAGAGCTTACATTCCTTCCAACATGGCTGAAGAAGTGAAGAAGAAACTTGTTGCAGGTGTGAAAAGTTTTAAGATGGGCACGGTTGAGAATTTTGAAAACTTCATTAATGCGGTGATCGATGAAAAATCGTTCAATAATATCAAGAATTATATAGACGCCGCGAAGAAAGACCCTAAAGCCGAAATATGGGTGGGTGGTAAGTGTGATAAGAAAGAAGGGTGGTTTGTTCAGCCTACAGTAATTGAAGCGAAGAATCCGAAGTTCGTAACCATGTGCGAAGAGATCTTCGGGCCAGTGCTTACCCTGTATGTATATCCCGCTAATAATTTTGAAAAAGCATTAGAGTTAGTTGATACTACTTCACCGTATGCACTAACAGGTGCAGTGATCGCACAGGACAGAGCAGCCGTTGAATTGGCCACTGAAAGATTAAGACATGCTGCAGGTAACTTTTACATCAACGATAAACCAACAGGTGCAGTAGTGGGTCAGCAGCCGTTTGGTGGAGCAAGAGCGAGTGGTACAAATGATAAGGCAGGAAGTATGATCAATCTATACCGTTGGTTGAGTGCAAGAACTATCAAGGAAACATTTAATCCGCCAACGGATTTTAAGTATCCTTTTTTGTACCCGGGAGAGAGTGAAGGCGAGTAAGAATGAGAAATAATGAATAGTAAATAAGAATTAGAACGTGATGAAGTCCTGTATTGCAGGACTTTTTCATTCACCTATTTTTGCAGCCTTTGATGAAACAAATCTGGCAACGAATAACGAAATGGGAACTATGGCCATTCTGGCTTATTTACATACCGCTGGCTCCTTTGTGGCTGTATTATATTATTAAGTCAAAGCAGGTATGGTTTTTTTCTACTGTCAATCCCACACTCACATTTGCAGGCTTTGAAGGCGAGGATAAAAGGGAAATGTACGAGCAGTTGCCGAAACACCTGTATCCTAAGACTATATATGTTTCTCCCAAAAGCGATTTTGAAAAGCTTAAAGCTTCTGTTGCCTCAGAAGGATTGCAGTATCCTTTTATAGCCAAGCCTGATATTGGGATGCATGCTATGATGTTCAGGAAGATCGAAAACGAAGACGAGTTACTTCGATATCACAACTTCGCCACATTTGAATACCTGGTACAAAGCCTGGTAGATATGCCATTGGAGTTTAGCGTGTTTCACATTCGTTACCCGGGAGAATCAAAAGGAGTAGTGACAGGGTTTATTCAAAAAGATTATTTAGCGGTAACAGGTGATGGTGTTTCCACCTTACATGAACTGATCATGGCGCATCCCAAAGCAAAATATAGAGAAGCGGAAATGCAAAAGCGTCACGGCAGGAATCTGGATAAGGTGATACCAAAAGGGGAGAAGTTCCTGTTGAGCATCGCCGGTAATCACAATCGTGGTGCAAGATTCATTGACCTCAGCTATGAAATTGATGAAAGACTAACAGCGGTGTTCGATGAGATCAGCATGCATGCTGAGCATTTTTATTATGGCAGGTACGATCTGAAATGTACTTCCGTTGAAGACTTAAAGGCTGGTAAAAATATTTCTATCCTGGAGTTTAATGGTACAGGTGCAGAGCCAAATCATATTTATGATTGCGGTATGAGTTATGGCAAGGCGTTAAGCACAATAGCGATGCACTGGAAGCATATGTACAACATCAGCAAGATCAATCATAAAAAAGGTGTGCCTTACTGGAGTTACAAGCGAGGAAAGCAGCATTTAAAAAAAGCTAAGGAATTCTTTAAAAAGCTGCGGCAATATGATCTTGAGTTTTAATTTATCTTCATCACTGCGATAATTCAATGAAGAAAAAAGCTTCACTATTAAAGATTTTCTGGATGGGGTTGCTGGTGAGTTTTCTTGGCACCTTACCACTGGGCACATTGAATATTGCTGCAATGCAGATATCAGCTACCGATGGTTTGTATCCCGCCTTTTTATTCATCACCGGTACTTTGATCGTAGAAGTGATCTACGTACGTATTTCGTTAGTAGCAATGGATTGGGTGCGTAAGCAAAAGAAACTATTTCAAATACTGGAATGGGTTACGCTTGCGATCGTAGTGGCTTTAGCCACTTCCAGTATTTATGCGGCCCTTCATCCCACTGTTGAAAAAAATGTATTTCTCAGCAGTACGATCAATCGTTTTCTTTTGGGTTTGATGATGTGTGCAGTGAGTCCGGCCCAGATCCCTTTCTGGTTTGGATGGAGTACGGTATTGTTTACCCGGGGTATACTTAAACCGCAGAACAGCTATTACAATATGTACATTTTCGGGATCGGCCTTGGCTCTTTCTTAGGTGGTATTTTATTCATTATGGGCGGGAGGCTGATGGTAGACACCTTAAATGCCAAGCAAAGTCTCCTTAACTGGATCATTGGTGGAATATTTGTCATCACGGGATTGATACAGATCTGGCGTATTGTAAAAAATAAAGGTGCGGTACATAAGATCGAACACCCGGAAGAAATGACTCAGAAAATAGAACAACAGATTCCAACTGATTCAGTCAACGATGAATAGCGTGCATCCATTTTGTGTCTTTGACCGATGGGCATCAATATTATCACCCACGGTATAGACCATTCCTTTTTTCAGAATGAATTTTCTTCCATCCTGTAACTCTGTTTCCATTTCGCCATCCACGCAAAAGATCACATGCCCCTTACTACACCAGTGATCGGCGAAATACCCGGGAGAATATTTCACTAATCTTATCCGTATATCATCTTTTATTAGTGTCCGCCATTCAGCGAAGCCGGTAACGCCGTTGTGCATCGTAGGTTCGATATCAGTAAAGTCCGTAGTGGAGAATGGAAACGAAGGTATATTCATTATGAAAAAAGGTCTGAAGGTTTTAAAATGGGGATGCTCTTATAGGAAACCAATGATAAAAGGTCTTTATCACCGGATATAATAAGGTCTGCATTGGCAAATTCAGCCAAATGTAGAATTTGGTTGTCATCATTGTCCCTGGCAACCTGAGGTGCATTACCAATGGGAGTAATTTTTAACGTAATCGATAATAATTGACGTATTAACACATCAACTTCCTGTGAATTCAAATTGAATTTAGAAATGAGCTTCCTGGATAATTCATTGGTGATAAATTCGGAGATAAGAATTGTATGTTGTTCTAATAGACTGTTCAATAATTCTTGGATGGTCTTATTAAAAACAAGGGCTGAAATGTAGACATTTGTATCTACTACTATTCTCATTTTCCGTCGAGGTATTTGTTTAAATCTTCTTCGTTAGCAATGTTTCGTGTATAAACCATGTCGGTTAACTTGTTTCTCATTCCATCCAATGTTGCAGAAAAAGCTTTGACCCGCACCAACTTCTCAATATAAGCTGTAACAGAAATTCCCTGCTCCTGAGCCTGTAATTCCAATTGAGTTTTCACGTCTTCAGAAATATTTATCATTACCTCACTCATACTTCTAAGTTAATAAAATATACTTCAAGCAAATGTTAACTACTCATTTCAACTGTCCACTTATCTCTTTCATCCGGCGATAATTTCCATGGTGCAAAATTGTTTTCAATATTACTGCTCATCGCATTCCATTCTGCAGGTGCATTGCTTTCTTCCATTATGAGATAACGACGCAACTTCACAATAATATCCAGCGGGCTTATACCAACAGGGCACTCCTGTACACAAGCCTGGCAGGTGGTACAGGCCCTTAATTCTTCTTCTAAAATGTAATCGCGAAGCAATGCCTTTCCATCATCAGTGAACTGGCCATTCTTATTGATGTTCCTTCCTACTTCTTCAGCCCTGTCTCTCGTATCCATCATGATCTTTCTCGGGCTTAATAATTTACCGGTGATGTTTGCAGGACAAGCCGCAGTACATCTGCCGCACTCTGTACAACTGTAAGCATCCAGCATGTTGCGCCAGCTCAGGTCAAATATGTCTTTGGCTCCAAATTTTTTCGGTGCTTCGGCAGAGCCATCAGCCGGAATTGCTTCAGGCTGCATCGCATATAACACTTCCTTTTGGATCTCAGGCATGTTCTGCATTTTGCCCTGAGGTTCTAATCTTACATAGTATGAGTTAGGAAAAGCTAAGAGTATGTGTAAGTGTTTTGAATAGGGTAGGTAATTTAAAAAAGCAAAGATGCCGATGATATGCAGCCACCAGCAGCTTCTCTCGATCGCCACCAGTGTGCCTGTTGAAAGGTTTTCTAACAAAGGCGACAGCATTCCCGAGAAAATAAAACTTCCGGTATCTGCATAATGACCGTATCCTCTTAGTTGCAAAGCCCTGTCAGATGCATTCATCGTCAGAAACAAACTCATCAACACGATCTCGGTGATCAGAATATAATTTGCATCGCTCCTTGGCCATCCTTTCATTTCTCTTTTCTGAAAGCGGCGCACTTTGATGATGTTCCTTCTTATTAAGAATGCTGCACAAGCAACGATCACCAATACAGCCAGTACTTCAAATCCATTGATCAGCCAGGAATAAGTTCTGCCCATTGGTGCTGCAAACAAGCGATGCTGCCCCAGTAATCCATCCAATGCAATTTCTAATACTTCAATATTGATGATCACAAAACCGGCGTACACCACTAAATGCAGCAAAGCCACCACAGGATTGCGGAACATCTTCTTTTGTCCCAGTGCCAGCAGGAACATATTCTTCCATCTTTCACCCTTTCTATCACTAAAGTCTTCATCATGCCCCAGCAAAATATTTCTTCTTATTTCCATCGCCTTCCTGGTGAATAGATAAACAGCTATTATAGCAAGCAGAATAAAGGCCGCCTGTGGAATGTATTGCATATGATGATATTATCGCTGCTAAGATAATTGTTTTGCATAGTTGTGGAATTGAATACTTGATCTGTAAATGGTTTAAATAAATAAGAATCAGTAACTAAGAAATAAATACGTCCTGTTGGCACGGATATGGATTTATACTACTGTGGAAATGATATTGTTGAACTATAAAATGTAGATTATGTTACGTTGGACAGTAATTTTCCTTGTTATAGCTATCATAGCAGCTATATTAGGATTCGGAGGTATCGCAGCAGGTGCCGCAGGTATTGCTAAGTTCTTATTCTGGGTGTTTGTGATCTTATTTGTATTGTCACTGATCTTTGGAAGAAGAACAACAGACGTGCCTTAGTAGTAATATTCACCAGTAAGAAAGAATGCAACTTGTTTAGCAGGTTGCATTTTTTATTTACTTTGAATCATTAAAACCAACTATGGCTGAGAAGAAATACATACTCGATCAAAGAACGGCCGAACAGAAGCTCCACCGCATGGCGCTAGAGATCGCAGAGCAGTTACACGATGAAAAAGAGATCATTCTAATTGGCGTAAAGAACAGCGGGTTGGTGATAGCACAGGAGATCGCCGGTATGTTGAAAGAATATGTCTCTGTGAAAGTGATCGCTCTTTCACTGGACAAAAGAAAGCCTACCACAATCGAATTAAGCGAACAGATCGACTTCAACAATAAAACCATCATTGTTACAGATGATGTGAGCAACAGCGGCAAAACCTTACTCTACGCATTGAAACCTCTACTCGAATTCCATCCCAAAAGAATACAGACACTCGTACTTGTGGAAAGAATGCACAAACAGTTTGCTATCAAGCCTGATTATGTAGGATTGAGCGTGGCCACTACACTGGAAGATCATATCGTGGTAGAGACCGAAGGCAGCGTGGTGAGCGGGGCGTATGTGGAGTAGCAATTGAGCGGTCAGCTATCAGCTTACAGTAAAATGCCTGGCACTAGTACCAGGCACTACAGGCAGATATTACCTTGATAAAAATCTTACTTTCTTCACTGCTGTATTTCCATCATGGTCCAAATGAAATGTTAGCTGTGCCTCCAGTTGTGCAGGCGCAGCGAGAATATTCTTCCATTTATGATTAATGATGATCGTGTCGTTATGATCATGGATGTGTTTAGTGAAGTATACCGTAGTATCATTCACTTTCTTGATCAGGATATCACAGCCATGAATGATGGTTTTGGATACTGCAGATGCTTTAATTGTTATTGTATCACCCGGATGGAATACTGAACTCTCAACAGGCTCAGATAATGTAACCGTAGCAACAGGGATGGTAGGATAGAAGTCATCTTTATGTTTAGAGCAACTTGTAACGATTGCTGCGATGAAAAGTATATAAGCGTATCTCATAATAGTTTATTAAAGCGTGAAAGAAATATGTGCATTGAAAGCCGGGCGTACAGTGATATTACCCTTAGCCAGGTTTTGATAAACAGGTAAACTAAAAGCCCCGCCAATACTTAGTTTATTGATGTTGACATCTGCACCTGTAGCAGCGGACAAAACATTGCCTCCTGTACTTCTCTGCAGTTTGTGCGCATCTGCATTAGGCAAGAACTGTTCTTGTTTGAGCTGCAGGTAAGGTGTTATTGTTGCAGGGTTACAATCAACAGTATAACCTGTGGTAGCTGTAGCAGTGAATATGTCACCATACCTGAAGCCATCTTTATTTGCCGTGTTATACTTATAAGAAACAGTAGAAGCGAATAACCAACTCTTACGACTCAGACTATACGCAGCATTAAATATGTAATCCATACTACCCGATCCTTCCTGGAAAGTCTGTACTTCCAATGCTGTTGTTTTAGCAGCTTCATACTTTCCTGAAGGCAGCTTTATGCCTGCTCCTGCAATGAACGTTTGTTTTTTACCAATACTTTTTTGTTGCCATACTTCGTAATTGATCAACATGGTAGCATCTCCAAAGCCGTTCACGGTCTTGTTGCCATCGCCGTTATTCAATCGATTGTTTTGAAACGGAATTGATAGCACTGCCTGTAATTTTTCCAGGAAGCCCAACTGTACATTGATCGTTCCTGCATCAAAGCGTTGGTAGCTGGGATAACCATCGCTGTTTATTTTATATGAACGATGCAGGTAATTGATACCGATGAAATTTTTATTGAGATGGGGAAGAAGGTTAGGATTGTAATTACTCATTCCCGATCCACAGATATCGCAGGCATAACTGATGCTGCAGGTGCATAACACTGCCAGCATGAGGAATATTTTTTTCATGTATATAGATTAACAGTTAAAGAATAAGAATGCGGACTGTTAACCTAGTGGCGGATGAAAGATGCTGAAGACAGGAGTAGTGTAATCACTCACTTTATAACCATCTTCAAAACTCATGGTATTAGTGAACTGATCGTAGGCAATGACTGCAGCAGATGCACAGTACAATACATTGAAGCTGAACTTAAGTGTATTTTCTTTTTGTTCTTTCTGCTCCTGTTCTTTTTCTAATCGTGTACTGAGCTGGCATTTGCCGTGACATTTGAGCTGTGGTTTCTCTTTATTGATGCAAAGCACTTTTGCTATGTAGTTCTTGTTTACCTGGTAATCGAGCAGGATGAAGAGATTGCTGCAGTTTTGCAGGATGATAGAAGTAAGTGCTATGAATACAACGAACGATCTCACGAAGCAAACTTAGACGGCATGCCAAGGAAAGCTTATGATTTGACGCATAACTGACGAGGATCATGTTCGGAATGATGAGCTGTAAATAATAAATGATGGTGCAAGATGTCAGGCACTTTTGAAGTGTCAGACACCTATTCCCCTTCCAATTTATCTATAGTTGCAATAAAGATTGCAGTGTCTGTATCAAAATATTAGTATTTAGCAATTAGATTAACAGCACTCAACCATCTACCAACACCACTCACTCATCGAATAACAGCACTCAACCATCTACCTACACTACTCACTTATCAAACAACAGCAATGAAGCATAGAATAACAGCACTAAAGTATAGAACAACAACAATGAAGGATAGAACGACAATACTGAAATATAGACTAACCGCATTGAGATATAGAACAACAGAAATGGAGTATAGATTAACTCCAGCGGAGCATCTACCAACACGAGTAGAACAAAGAAGAACAACAGTGGAGCCTAGATCGTGTATTGGGTATTGTAAAAGTTCACAGGTGGGTCCGCTTTGAGTGACAATATTAGAACTCCCATAGAATCTTGGAACGGGGACCTACAATATTGCTACCTGGATAAGCAATGATGGAAAGTAGGTGTCTGACACTTACAAAGTTTCTGAACATCTGTGGCATTATTATTCATTTCTCCCTGCAAGCACATTCATGATGTTCATTCACATAATCAATGCTCTGCTTACATAATTTTTCGAGGACAGAGATATTGATATCGGTCAGTTTCTTAACATAGATACAGGCCTTGCTGATTTTACAATTGCCCAATTGATCTAACAGTTTTTGATTGTCGTGTCCCTGTGCAGTAACATACAATGTAAGTGCAGCTTTTCTTGGAGAGAAACCCAACAAAGGCATATCACCTTCATGGCCTGATGCATATTTATAATGAAAGCTGCCAAAACCTATAATGGAAGGCCCCCACATTTTAGGCTCAAAGCCAGACCATTCCTGCATCAGTTCAATGAGGCGGAAAGCGTCTTGTTTCTTTTCTTCTTTGTTAACGAAGGAGTGGATGAACTCGGTAACGCTGGCAGAGGTTTCGGTGGTTTTGTTTTTGGTGGCCATGAGCTATTGGTATTGTTCTATTTTACTTTTTCGATAAGTCCCTTGTCAATTCCCATTAACATCCAGTCAATTGATTCTTTCGAGTAATTTTTATCTTTCAGTTCTTGGATGAATAATTTGGATATTTTAAAATGGTGGGATGTTATTAAATAACGTAAAAACCATTCAAAAAAGTGAGGGTGATCAGCAAGTATTTTTTTCCTATCAGTGTTAAATGTATTAATAGTCTCGATTCTGATAGAATCATATAGTTGAGGCTGTTTATTTTTTAAATAATTAAAAGCCCAAAAATTGTATTTTGATCGAATTAACTCTAATATTCTTGAATTAGCTGAGTCACTAAACTTTTGTCGGTCGAAAATATCTTGATAAACATGGTCCGGAAAATTAAAATTTGAAAACAAAATAAAACTGTCAATAGCTTGTGTTATGATGGTTAAAAATTTCAAGTCTTCTTGCTGGTCCGTTGATTTTGCATAGTTCCAGTCACCGGATAGGTCTTCTAATAAAATGCGATAAGTAATGGTAGGTTCTATCATATCATAAAACCTACACGTTATGGTATCATGTTTATAAAGCTCATATTGAAAAGCTTTTAAAAAGTCGAAATTATAATCACGTTCTTCAATTAGCTGACGAATAGCAAATAACCTTACTACAGGATTTTCATGAGATGTTAATAAAGCTAATTCGTCATGGTTAATGAGCTTTCTTAAGGCCTGAAAGTTTTTGTGATTGTCGAATTTATTCGGGATTTCGAATAATGCAGTTTTAGACTCTTCTGATAATCGAGACGTATCAAGCGGTAATACGGAAGAAGGGCCTTTGTCTGCATTTTCCAGCCTATTTATTTTAATAATAGCCTTGATGATTTCTTCCTTTTGCTGTGCTTGGGTAGAAAAGGGAAAGATCAATAGAAGTAAAAGAAATCTTGTCATTGCATCTAAAATAAAGAAGAGCAGTTTATTTTTTTAGAAATACAGGTTAAAATGATTGAATAAGTTATCGGTTAATGAAGAGAAATGCTCCATGAAGTATCCAACCGTACAAGAGTGCGACGCAACAGAAGCTTCATAGTAGCACTGGCTTATGGCTCAAACTAATGATCAGCCCACGCACACCCTTCGAGTTGCTCAAGGTGACAAACCCACCAGCCGTAAAATTTAATCCTCCCTCTCTACCATAATTGCCTTTTCTTTTTTGTAAATTGTATGCCCCTCAATCAGGAAGGCAACTGACGAACCTCATAATTTGACCTACCGACTGGCTCTATCTTAACTCTGGAAAAAACATAAGCTCTTTTCACATTATTCCTCACGCTTAAAACGTTTTGTTATGCCAGAATTTGATTCCTCACACGTAAAAAACATCGTGCTGCTTGGTCACTCAGGCAGCGGAAAGACCACGTTAGCTGAGAGCATGCTTTTTGAAGCGGGTATCATTAACCGCAAAGGCTCTATCCTCGAAAAAAATACCATCGGCGACTACACCGAACTGGAACAGGAACGTGGCAATTCTATCTTCTCTAAATTACTTCACACAAAATGGAAAGGGTACAAGATCAACATCCTGGACACACCGGGCTTTGATGATTTTGCAGGTGAAATGTTATCAGCACTTCGTGTGGCCGACACGGGAGTGATGGTACTGAACGCTGCCAACGGCGTAGAGGTGGGCACTGATATCATTTGGGAATACACGGAGAAATTCCGAACGCCAATGATCTTCGTGGTAAACCAGCTCGACAACGCACAGGCTGATTTTGACAGAACGCTCAGCGAGGCGAAAGCACATTTTGGAAATAATGTGGCCATCGTCCAATATCCATTGAATGCAGGTTTGGGTTTCAATGCGATCATCGATGTATTGAACATGGTGATGTATCAATACACAGATGGAAAAACGAAGCCTGAGAAATTGGAGATACCTGCTGAGGAAAGAGCGAAAGCTGAAACATTACACAAAGAACTCATCGAGCAGATAGCCAGTAACGATGAAACGCTGATGGAAAAGTATTTTGCACAAGGTGAGTTAACGGAAGATGAAATGAGAGAAGGTCTGCATATATCTATGATCCGTCACGACCTGTTCCCTGTATTCTGTTGCTCCGGTGCACAGAACCGCGGTGTTGCCAGGTTGATGAGTTATATAGATAATGTTTGTCCGCTTGCAACTGAAATGCCTGCACAAAAGACAGTCGATAACAAAGAAGTGGTTTGTGATGCGAATGGTCCGGCTTGCATATTCATTTATAAGACGGTGAATGAACCACACATTGGTGAACTGAGTTTTTTCAAAGTATACAGCGGCACCCTAAAAGTGGGAATGGAACTGGTGAATGAGAATACGAATGTGAGTGAAAAGCTGAACCAGTTATTCGTGGTGGAAGGGAACAAGCGAACACCGGTGAATGAATTGGTGGCAGGTGATATCGGCGCTACGCTGAAACTGCGCAATACACATACGAACAATACACTGCATGAGAAAGGGAAGAACATCGAGTTATTACCGATCACTTTCCCGACTCCGCTGATGAGTATTGCGATACATAACAATAAAAAAGGAGAGGAGGAGAAGCTGGCTGCGGCATTGCATCAACTGAAAGAAGAAGATCCAACATTGCAGATAGAGGTATCCCAGGAGTTATCGCAAACTCTATTGCATTGTTTGGGTGATATGCACTTAGCAGTGATTAAATGGAAGCTGGAGCACCAGCATCATTTGGATGTTGCATTCACAAGACCGAGAGTGGCATATCGAGAAACGATCCGTAAAGCTGCGGACGCTACGTATCGCCATAAAAAACAAAGTGGTGGTGCAGGGCAATTTGGTGAAGTGACCATGCGCATCGAACCATGGACAGAGAACATGCCTGAGCCAACAGATATTACCGTGAGAGGAAAAGACATTCATAACCTGCCATGGGGAGGTAAGCTGGTATTCTATAATTGTATTGTGGGTGGCGTGATCGATGCGAGATTCCTTCCTTCGATATTAAAAGGCGTGATGGATAAGATGCAGCATGGTCCGTTAACCGGAAGTTATGTAAGAGATGTGCGGGTGAGTGTGTATGATGGAAAGATGCATGCTGTGGATAGTAATGATATGGCATTTAAAACTGCAGGAGCCATGGCGTTCAGGGATGCGTTCCAACAAGCCGATCCGCAGTTACTGGAACCAATATATGCAGTGGAAGTATTATGCCCTGATGATCTCACCGGTAACATTATGGGAGATCTGCAACAACGCAGGGGAATGGTGGAAGGCTTCGATACGGAAGGCGCATTCACTGTGGTAAAAGCCAAAGTGCCTTATGCAGAGATGCATGGCTATGCGTCTACACTGCGGAGCTTAACACAGGGAAGAGCAAGGTTCAGGATGAAGTTCGATAACTACACGGCTGTTCCGTTTGATCATCAGAAGAAGCTTGCTGAGGCGTATAAGAAAGAAAGTGTGGAACTGGCAGAAGCTTAATATCAGCGGTGTTCACTTTTATTATAAAGCCCCGATGAAGAATCACCGGGGCTTATTTGTTCTCATGGTTTAGTAAGTTTCTATGATTCCAGTAGTTTGAATATCTGGTCGAGTTGTGGTAAGATCACAATTCTTGTTCTTCGATTGAATGCTCTTCCTTCTGCTGTTGTATTAGTTGCTACCGGTAAATACTCTGATCTTCCCGCAGCCGCAAGTTTTGCAGGATTCAATCCGTATTGACTTTGTAACAGCCTCACTACGGAAGTTGCCCGCTTTACGCTCAGGTCCCAATTGTCTTCTAATATTTCTCCGCGATAGCGAAGACTATCTGTATGGCCTTCTACCATGAACTCAAGATCTGACTGGTTCTTTAATACCTGTGCCACTTTGCCGAGCATGGCTTTGGCTTTTTCATTCACTTCGTATTTACCGCTTTGGAAAAGTAATTTATCAGATATGTCGATGTACACTACACCTCTATCCACTTTGATAGTGATGTCTTTATCGTTGATGTTACCCAGTGCATTCTTCAGGTTGTTTACCAATGCTGTAGTTAGTGAGTCTTTTCTTTTTAATGCGGCTTGTAGTTCCTGGATATAGGCATCTTTCTCGCCGATCTTCTCCATTGATCTCCTGATGCTATCAACTTGTGCGGCAGAAAGTGCAGAGAGGTCCTGTAATTGCTTCAATGCTGCGGTGTAGCTGGCTTTTAGGGAATCGATCTGTTTGTTCTGCGACTCGATCTGGGTTAGCAACTCGGTATTATCGTTTCGAGAAGTGTTCAGGTTGCGGGTGAGTTCTTTGTTCTCCCTGTTGCAATCTGCATTCTTCGACATAAGGTCCATGTACTTCACTCTCAGCGTGTCGTATTCATTCACCATTCCCTTGTAGCGCTTACTGCTTACGCAGGAAAGGAAGCACATGATTACAGGCAGCAATAGCAATAACCTGGTTGGTCTCATTGATCAGGATTTTAAAAACGGTTAGTAAGTGTTATAAAGATATTCAGAGATTAAGGTGTAACATGATGATTTGGTTGATTGTGAATATTTGTTGCGATGGTGTTGAGGTTTTCAACATTCATGGCTGGCAGTATTTACATTTGCGGTTCTAAATGCTACGTATGAAAAAGTTTTTCCTTTTTGTTTTAGTGATCGTTTTGTCGCAAAGAGTTTTTGCAGATGAAGGGATGTGGTTGCCGCAGCTTCTGAAAACATTGAATGAAGCGGATATGAAGAAGCAGGGGATGAAGATCAATGCGGATGATATTTACAGCATCAGCAAAGGGAGTTTGAAAGATGCGATCGTGAGCCTGGGTGGATTTTGTACAGCTGAAGTGATCTCTAACCAGGGATTGATACTCACCAACCATCATTGCGGGTTTGATGCGATACAGAATCATTCGTCATTACAGAACAATTATTTGAGAGATGGATTTTGGGCGAAGAATTTTTCTCAGGAGTTACCGAATAAAGGCTTGTATGTGACCTTCATTGTGCGGATAGACGATGTGACCAATACTGTTTTGAAAAATATCGGTGCAGGCTTAAGTGAGAAAGACAGGCAGTCGGCGATAGATGAGAATATTGAAGAGATGAAGAAGGTCGCCAACAAAGAAAACTACCAGGAAGTGTTGATCAAACCTTTCTTTGAAGGGAACAAGTATTATCAATTTATTACAGAGACGTACCGAGATGTTCGTTTAGTGGGTGCACCGCCTTCATCCATTGGTAATTTCGGAAAGGATACGGATAACTGGATGTGGCCGAGACATACAGGTGATTTCTCCATGTTCAGGATATATGCAGGTAAGGATAACAAGCCGGCTGAGTATTCTCCTGATAATGTTCCTTACAAGCCAAAACGTTTTCTGAATATCTCATTGGATGGCGTAGATGAAAATGACTTTACGATGGTGTTTGGTTTCCCGGGTAAAACAACTGAATACCTTCCTTCGTTTGCGGTGGAGCAGATCATGAATGTGAATGATCCCGCCAAGATCGGTATACGCGGCAAGGCATTAGCAGTGCTGAATGATTTTATGCGGAAAGATGAGCAGATCAAAATTCAATATGCATCAAAGTATGCTGGTATTGAAAATGCGTATAAGAAATGGCAGGGCGAAATATTGGGATTGAAGAAAACAAATGCATTAGGAAAGAAGAGACAATATGAAGCGGAATTTCAGAAGCGAGTGAATGCGAACCCGGAATGGAAAGCAAAATATGGCAGCCTGTTAACCGATCTGGAAAGCGCTTACAAAGAGTTAGAGCCTTACGGTTATGCAAGGGATTATTATAACGAGATCGTCTCTAAAATAGAACTCTTTACTATTGCGGGCAGGTTGAACAGGGTGACAAGAGCATTTGAATCTAAAGGGAATGCTGGTTATGATACCTCTGCAGCAAAAGCATTATCTGCATTAGAAGATATTTATCATGAGTATAATGCGAATGTTGACCAGCGCTTGTTTGCTACGTTGATAGAATTATTTGTAAAGGATCAGAAAGCTGAGAATATCTCTCCTTATCTCTCAGAATTATTGAAGAAGCATAATAATGATGCTTCAGTAGTAGCAGCAAATATCTTCCAGCAATCGAAGCTTGACGATTCTTCACAGGTATATCAATGGTTGTCAACTTCACCAGAAAGTTTCTTAAGTAAGTCAAAGGAAGATGTAGCTGTGCAAATGCTCAATGAATTACAAAAGACTTACACCAGTAGTGTAGGCGGCAAGTTAGCCGAGGTACAAAACAGGATCAACCTGTTGCAAAGAACTTATATGCAGGCGCAGATGGATGTGTTCAGGGAAAAGAAATTCTATCCGGATGCTAATAGTACACTGCGTGTTACCTACGGTAAAGCAAAAGGCTATGAGCCGAGAGATGCCGTTAGATATGGTATGTACACTTATTTAGATGGAGTGATCGCTAAGCACATTCCCGGTGATTACGAATTTGATGTGCCTGCTAAGCTAATAGAGCTATATAAGAAGAAAGATTATGGCAGGTATGGTGTAAACGGGAAGCAACCGGTTTGTTTTATCGCAACCAATCATACAACAGGTGGTAATAGTGGAAGCCCGGCTTTAGATGCCCATGGTAATTTGGTAGGATTGAATTTCGATAGGGTATGGGAGGGAACGATGAGCGATATTAATTACGATGCAGACCTATGCAGAAATATTATGGTGGATATAAGATATGTTGCATTCATCGTTGATAAGTTTGCAGGGGCACAGAACATCATTAATGAGCTGAAGTTTGTGCATCCGAAGAAGAAGTGAGGTGTGGTGAGAGGAAGGAGGCAGGAGGTGGTAGGCGATAGGTGGGAGACAGGAGGCCGAGACCGGAGACATGAGGCGGGAGGCAGTAGTTGGGAGTGGAACAGAAGAAAGTTTATAAAGAAAGGCAATCATTACGATTGCCTTTTCTATTTATGATGTATGATTTATCCAATCTGTTCATCTTCCTCTTCCTCTTCAGGTATAGGATTTTTCCTGGTAGGGATCGCTATTGTTTCATCTTCGCTGAGATACACCCAAAAATCATGTACAGCGTAGATATCGCCCGGCGTTTTGGGACCACCATCTTCATTAGGCCTCTCATAAGAGCCAAGTAATTCGCCATGGTGTCTTATTTCGTTCAGTTTTTCATGATGTGCCAGTGATTTGAATTGCTCGATTGTCATAACCAAAAGTTTAAACGTATTTGCCTCAAAGGTGCAGTAAAACCGCTTTTCTGAAAAGAATTTTTTGCAGCGGCATATCTGTAATAAAAAAGCTGCAGGAAACCAGTCCCTGCAGCTAAACACCGGGGCAAGAAAACTTATTGAACAACTATCGGCGTTGCCATTGAGGCACCGGTAGCTCTGTTTGTTGCTTTGATCATATAACTACCTTTTGCAATGGCATTCGGCAGGATCAATTGTTCAGTTTGTGATTTGCTTGAAAGCGTTATGTTATTGCTTGAAACGATCTTTCCGTTCATATCCAATACCTGAATTTGATATGTACCCGCATCAAGATCTTTGAATGATAATCTCAATACACCATTGCTAACTGGGTTTGGATAAGCTGAGAAACTTCCTTTTATAGAGAGTTTTGCTTCCCTGTCTGCAACTGGTTGTGCAGGTACTTCAGCAATTACTTCATCCTTTACTTCATCTTTCTTAGGTTCATCATTCTTCTTGTCTTTCTTTTGTTTTTCAAAAAGAAGATTGCCATTAGCCAGGTCTGACGCATTATAAACAGAACCTTCAGCTGAAGCTTTTTCAGCCTGCATGGTATTCAGATCAAACCTAAAATACCCTTCAGTTGAAGTAGAGCTCGCCACGATGATCTTGCTGCCTTCTTCTACGACAGCAGCATTAGTGGAAAAGCCTCCAGGTAAGCCCTGAATGGTTCCCATATATACAGCTACTTTGGTTTCCACATCTATTTTAAATACGCGGCGGTTTGCAGTAACCAGGTAGAGATTGTTGTCTTTATCAGCGATCACATCACCACCATAGCCACTGGAACTAGCTACAGAATATTTTCCGTTAGCCGGATCATCCGTTATTGCTCCGAGATCAGTGATCTCCGGCTTCTTACCAGTAGTGAAGCGGATGAGATGCTGCGCATTGTTAGTAAGAGCGTATCCGTTTCCGTCAGCATTGATCACCATTCTTGTTATCTGGTTTTGTACGTCACCGTACCCACTTACGGCACCAAAAGCCTCGTCTTCGAAGTAATAAACATTGCCAGTCTTCAGATCGATGTAACGAAGCTGTGCAATATTCATTGGTGTATAATATAAACGCTCATGTTTCTTATCATAAGCAAGCGCTGCAGAATTAGTAGCAAACGGATGATCGTAGCTGATCCTTCTGCCAATAGCTCTTACTACAGTAACATGCTGGCCGTGTTTTGTGATCTGTACATTTTTCAGTTCCTGCAGTTGCTTTACATCTTTGATCTCAACCGGAGTTTTGCTGGTGCCATCAACTACATAGGCTTTTACAACGTTTCCATTGCTTTCAATGATAGTTTGTGAAGGAGCGATGCTTCTTGAAGCTACAAGAGGAGTTTGAGTGGTAGTTGCATCCTTTTTAGCTACTGGCTTTCCTGTTCTGGCATTAAGGATCTCCACCTGGTTGTTTTTTTTGTAGATCGATTTTAATTCTTCGCCCGTTGAGACATCAATTAATCTTACCTCTGTCCAACCAGAATGTCCTTTTTCAATTCCGGTAATTGCAAATACCTGGGCTTTTTTTGAGTTTTGTGCCACAACAGCACCACATAAGGCAGACGCCGTAAAGAGAAGTAGAAGTTGTTTCATAGCTAATGTTTTTTAGTAAAGTCAAATTACGACGGACTTCGTTGATGCAAAAAAAAAAGTGATGAGTGGTAGGAAAATAAAGGATACATTTTTCCACGAGGCATATATAAATAAAGAAGAATAAGGGTGGAAGCGGCCCTAGTTAAGCTTAACTTCGAATAGAAGAGGCCATTTCTTACCGGTAATAAACAGGCTATTTTTCGTAGAGTCATAAGCGATGCCATTTAGCACATCGCTCCTAGGGTCTTGAACACTTTTGCCATGTTTTTGAAGAATATCTGAGAAATCCATTCTGCCTTCTACTTTTCCCGATTCAGGATCGATACGTATGATATAGGGCGTTTCAAAGACGTTCGCATATATTTTATTATTCACCCATTCAAGCTCATTAACATTCGCAACAGGACCGTAATTACTATTTACACTAACAATCTTGTTTACTTTGAAATCTTCCGGGTTTACAAAATACAGGTTACTACTTCCTGTGCTGATGATGAGTTGTTTGCCATCAGTCGTCATTCCCCAACCTTCGCCATTATCCCATGTGAACTCATTTATCTTTTTCCAGGTTTTGGCATCGTATACAAATACCTTTTTTTCCTGGTAAGTAAGTTGATAGATCTTTCCATTCAAAACTGTTATTCCTTCTCCAAAAAAAGCTTTATCTAATGCTAATTTCTGGGTGATCTTACCGTCTTTGAGATTAACTTTCAATAAGTGACTTTTCCCGTATTCTCCGGTTCCTTCATATAACACTCCATCGTGCCATTGCAAGCCTTCCGTAAAAGAAGATGTATCGTGCGGATATACATTGACTACAGAATAGTTGATCACAGCAGGTGCTTCTACTTGTGGGACATCCCCCGGTGTGTCGGGTGTATCATCTTTACAACTGATCACAAAAAGGATTAATAGAGGCAATAGCTTTTTCATCCGGGCAAAAATAGGAGAGTAGGCTATTTCCTGCGTTGCAAATTTTCCTTTACTCTAAACTTTACAATTTTAGTAATGAGCGGTAAAGGCAGGGGCTGGTCGAAAGGAAACTGAACAGAACCTTTTCCAACAGCATATTTGGAAAGTTCTTTCTTAAAAACTTCATGTCCGGTTGGCGTTGCATAAAATCCGATATGATTTTTAAATGCAGCAAAATGAACCAGGTTGCCGTTCAATACAAAAGTTGGAATGGAGTAACTGATCTTTTCTTCAGCATCGGGAGCTGCTTTCTTTATTGTTGATCTTATCAGTTTTAGTTTTTCCTGAATATCGGCCGGAAACGAGGCAATGTATTCATCTATGGTACTTGCTTTCATACTATTTTCTAAAATACAAAAGCCACTCACAGGAAGTGGCTTTTTGTATATGAAATATATTGTTTCAGCCATCTTTCTTAGGCATTATAGCTTTTGGCTGATTATTGTTTTGAATGATCGTATTGTTTGGCCGTAAAGTATCTTTCTTGGGTTTGTTCGGTATGGGCTTTTTAGATGAAGTATCCTTTACTGGCAACTTTGATTCGGGTACTATGTCTTCAACTTCATAGCCCTCAATCTGGTAATCTGTTTCATTACCGTTACCACCATCTTCATTCTCACCACCTAAAGAAGGATCGGTATTATTAAACCAATCGTAATTGATATCATTCGCCATCACTTCAGGCTTAACGAATGTTGCTTTTGTATCAATACCGCAATTCTTATCTGCAGAGGCTTTATCATAGAAATACGCCCAGATAGGAAGCGCTGCAGCAGAACCCTGCCCGATATTGGTTGAATTGAAACGGATGAACCTGTCGTCGCAACCTACCCATACACCAGCTAACAACTGTGGAGTATACCCCATGAACCATGCATCACTATTATCGTTTGTTGTACCGGTTTTGCCTGCAACTTCTCCCTTAACGCCGTATCCCCATATTCTTCGGCCGGTACCAAATTGAGTAACACCCTGCATCATTTTGATAGTAGAGTAGGCTGTTACTTCGCTGATCACTTCTTTACGTTTAGGCATGAATTGCTCTAATACATTTCCATTTTTATCTTCAATACGGCTGATGAACATCGGCTTTACATTAAAGCCACGACCAGGGAACATACTGTATGCCTGCATCATTTCAAACAAGGAGATTTCGCAAGAGCCTAATGCAATGGAAGGATAGGCTTCCACCTTTGTGGTAAGATCGCAGCGCTTGAGATAATCAACAAATCTTTGTGCACCATTGATGCCTCCATTATCAAGTTGTTTCATGATATAAGCAGACGCACAGTTTCTTGACCATGCTAAAGCTTGGGCCATCGGCATTTCCCGACCGGTACAGCTCTCTGTAGTAGCAGGAACAACACCATAATGACCAAATGATTGTTGCTGATCGATAACAGTAGTTCCGGGGGTAAATCCGGCTTCTTCAATTGCTAAACTGTATAGTAAAGGTTTGATGGTAGAACCAACCTGCCGTTTCGTATTCAGGTTAACGTGATCGTATTTGAAAGTTTTAAAATCGATACCGCCCACCCATGCTTTTATCTCCCCGCTTAAAGGATCCATTGCCATAAAGCCGGCCTGCAACATTTGCTTGTGATATTTGATGGAATCCAGAGGCGTCATCACGGTATCAGTCTCTCTTTGGTTATTCCATGCAAAAACCTTCATAGGGACTTTTTGCTTGAAAGTGGCCATGATGTCATCATCATCCAGACCTTCGGCTTCAAGGTTTTTCCAGCGATCACTCATCTTCATTGCATTCTTTAAAACCTGTTGTTGCTTACTTCCTTTCCATACGCTACCGCTCTTCACATCATTTTGCGAGTTGAGTACTTTTTGCATTACGTTGATGTGCTTACCAACCGCTTCTTCTGCGTAGAGCTGCATTCTCGGATTGATAGTGGTATAAATTCTCAGCCCATCCCGGTACAGATCATAATCATCACCGTTTGCCTTCTCATGATCTTTACACCATTTCTTCATGTACTCACCCAATACCATCCTGAAGTAAGGGCCGAGACCTGCGTTCTCATCTAACTTTCTATAGTTAAGTTCAATAGGTTTTTGTTTGAGCGAAGAAGCAACACTTGCATCAAGTTTGTTATTCTTCACCATCTGGTTCAAAACTGTGTTTCTCCTGTCAAGTGCTAATTTGGGATTTCGACGGGGATTGTATTTCGTTGCGCCCTTAAGCATTCCAACTAATACGGCAGCCTCTTCTACATTAACACGATCGGGTTCTTTCTGGAAAAATGTTTTCGAAGCATTACGGATACCAAAAACGTTATCACCGAAAGGAACAGTATTGAGGTAAAGCGTAATGATCTCTTCTTTGGTAAAGTTTCTTTCCAGTTTAACGGCGATAATGCTTTCCTTTAATTTTTGGATGGATCTCAGGAGGAAGTTTCTTGTAGCCCAATTATCCGTAAAAAGGTTCTTTGCCGTTTGCATGGTTATGGTAGATGCTCCACCTTCACCGCCGAAGGATGCAAGGGCCCTTGCCAATGCTCTTCCGTCTATTCCACTGTGACTGTAAAATCTATCGTCCTCTGTTGCTACCAGCGCATCGATGATATTTTTACTGATGTCTTTGTATTCAACATTTACCCGGTCTTCCAGGTAGAATTTACCCATTAGAGTTCCATCTTCTGCATATACCTGGCTGGAAAGTGAGGCTGATGGATTTTGTATATCCTCAATGGTTGGCATCTTACCGAGGATGCCAAAGTTGGCCATGAGTATGATCAATACAAATGCAGCTACACCTATGAAAAATACTTTCCAAACAATGCGAACTGCTTTTTTGATGCCACTTTCTTTTTTAGCAGCAGGTTGACGAGGGTTCATAGAAATCATTTAGTTGTACAACTAAAAACATAAGTGAAAATGAAAGCAAATATTATGCTTAAAACTTTCCCGGTAGCGTTTCTGTCAGCATCTTTTTATATGCTGGCAGATCTTTGTTTGTTTTCAACAGGTCGAGATTCGTATTACTAATGATAAGGAAGCTGTATTTGTCTGCCGGCAGCCAGGGGAATATCCTTCCTTGAGCAACAGGCTTGGTTTTATCTACATAATCAACCGCAGCTGCAGCGTTGATAAATGGTCCCATTAAAAGGAATTCATTTTCGGTATCCAGCCTGAGGGTGGTAAAATCAATTTTCTGGTTAAAAAATTTCTCCCTGTTGTGACGACTCAAAGCATTCCTGGCTTCATTCACATACACAGGATCAACTTTATTCAATACTAATAAAACATATTGCTGTTCTTCTGGCACAAAACGGAAGACGCTGGCAGTAGAGGTAATCGGCTTAACTGCAACGCTATCCACTTTTGCCGTAACTGGTTTTACATCCACTGCTTTATTGGTGACATCCTGTTTTGGAACCGGTTGCCTGTTCACGATCTGCTGGTCATTCATTTCAACCCTCTTTTCGGGAGCATCGGATTTTCTTTCCACATCAAGGTTGGTAAGATACTGCTCTATCTCAGTTCTTCTTCTCAATACATCGATCATAGTTGCAGCTTTCTCCGCAAGCGGGGAGGAGGCAAACTTGTTCTTTAACTCAGTAAGTTTTGCGATCGCAGTATTATCATCCTTTTGCCTGATGTAGTAAATAGATTCGATGAAAAGTAATTGAGGCGTCCAGAAGTTATTTCCGTATTGCTGATCAGCAGCTCTCTTTTCATTTATAGCCTGTTCAAATTTCCCTTCGATAAAAAGATTGTAGATCTGTTCATATTTTTTTGTAGCTGCGTTTTCAGCTTTTGAAGCAGATGCAGGATCCTTTACAACAGATGCATGTTTTCCATTCGGAAATTCTCTCAGCAGTTGCTGTTTAACTGCATCTTGTTTTGACAGGTCATTGGCTTTGCCGTATAAATAGATAAGGTTAAAGAGTATATCCTCTTTAAGAGAAGTATTTGGAAAACGTCTTAATAATTCTTCAAAGGTTTCAATAGCTGAAAGATGATCTTGTAGTTGTTCATTGAATACCCCTCCGTTAGCAGCCAGTGCTTTCTCGATGATAAGGTTAGAAGCCTGCAACTGTTCAGGGGTCAACGGAATTTTTGCCAGTAGCGCTTCATAAGTAATAGCTCCTGTATCGGATGCATTCTTATCATCAGTAGAAGTTGAAGTTCCTTTATTGTTGTTATTTACGCCACCACGACTTACAGCCTGTTGTCTTCTCCAATTGTCAACATTTGGCCTGTTACCCCAACGGGCTTTAAATTCAGAATATCCTTTCGCTTTCAATGAAGGATTTGTAAAATACCAATCGCCTTTTCCATCATCGAACAAGCCTTTTCCCGGAGCACCTACACTACCACTTCCGGAACTTCCGTCATCTTTCAAGCCCTTTTCTTTTCTTAATTGCTTTACAACTTTTCGAACATGCGTCTCTCTTTCGTCAGGACTCATCCTGGCAATACGTTGAAGGCTATCTTGTGTATTGATACTTCTTGCATTCCTGCTGATCTCTTTTAAAGCAGGTTTCCTTTCATTAACCCTTTGCTTGTCTTTTTCTGATGTAAGTACACCCGCATTTGTACTGTCATAATAATTAGCAGAGGGGATGTATGATTTAGTATCATAGTTGAGATCTGCCAGTAATAAAAATGCTTCACTCTTTTGCTTCGGGTTATTTACACTCGCTTTCACACTCTTTAATAAAAGTTCCTGTGCCGCTGTATAATTTTTTCTTTCCAACTCCACCTGTGCCGCTGCATAATAAATGATATCCTGGTAGTTCTGATACTTATCCTTCTTAGCCATTTTCAGGAGATCGTTCAGGTTACTCTGCAAATAAGATTCTTTTTTTCCTGAGTTGTTGATTTGGATGGAATACAATCGTGCATATACTTCCATCACCGGGTCGAAAGTATGATCAATGGCCCTGTTGAAATATTTAATTGCAAGATCATTCTTTCCTGAAAGAGAATACATCTGTGCGATAAGGTATTCCCACCTGGATCTATCCTGTTTGCCATCGGCTTCTGATAGCGAACGGCTGAGGTAATGAGCAGAGCTATCATACATCTGCTGTTTATAGAACCAATACGCGATCACTTCATTCAATTCAGTATTCAGTCGCTTAGGAAAATTAGGATCATTCTTAAGTATCTCAATCAAGCCGGCTGCATCACTCGTTTCATTTTGCTCAATGAAATTCCTGGCCTGCCACAAAAAAGCTTCGTTACGGCTTTGCGGATGTGTAAATATTTTTTTCAGAACATTCTTGGTCTCTTTGGTTGCAATTGTGAATACACCATTTGTATTACTGGAATTACTACCAATAGCCACATCATATCCATCATCCTTTGGCGCATACGCGTAATTGATGTATTGAAAAGTCTGAGTGGCCGAGTCAAAATCTTTTCTGTACATATAAGCCTTACCCAAGAGTAAATAAAGATTATCGATCCAATCATTTCTCAAATCATGCAAGAGAATTCCCGCTGTGCATTTGTATATAACAGAATCAATTTCGGTTTTCTGCTGCGCAGTTGCATCTAAGGTGTATGGATAAAACGAAAGGAGCTTCGTATAATCGTCTTTAAAACTTTGCTTAGCATTGCTGATCACCTGGTTCAGCTTGTTCTTAGCATTGAAGTAGTAGTTGTAATGTGTAACGGTATTCTGAAAAACCCGTCGTGGAATGGTGAATTTTTTTTCACCTGTCTTTTCACTTTTCAGTGTTCTTTCTTCGTAGTGTTTAGGTTTATCCTTATTAAGATCCGGTGGTTCAGTTGCAGGCTGTGCAAGTGAAGTAAATCCTGTCAAAATAAACAAGGCCGATCCGAGCAGTTTTTTAAAACAATTCATGCAACTTTCCTGTACAGGTTGATTGGTTAAAAAATTGTTTTAAAAGTAAGGTTATTTTTGTTTTCCGGATTTAAGATTGGTGCGATCGGCACTACCTTTAAATCCTATTTAACAAGATGGAACAAGAACAATCACAGGGAATGGTTAAAAGGCGCCGTAATCGTTACAGATTAGTGGTGATGAACGATGATACGTATGAAGAAGTTGTTACATTCAAGCTTTCCCGTTTAAGCGTATATATTGGCATGAGTACCATCTTCGTATTGATGGTGGGATTAACCATTGCTTTACTTGTGCTCACCCCATTGAAACAATATCTTCCCGGAAAAGACAGCTGGAGAAACCGCCAGGAATTGCAAGGCCTGAAGATCAGAACTGATTCTTTAGAAAAAGCAATGCAACAGAAAGACCAGTACCTGAAAAGTATCAAAGCTGTACTCACAGGAAATACGCCTGCAGAAAAGGACACATCTTTACTGGATGTTCCTAATCCTGAGATATCAAGAGATTAGTATGAAAGAAAAAGATAATGGTAAGAAGTTACTGTTGCAATATGCCGGGATGGCCAGCCAGTTTTTAGTAGGGCTGGGAATAGGCGTTGTGATCGGTTTGTTTGTTGATAAAAAGATCGGCTGGAAAGTACCCATACTGGCGTGGCTGTTACCTTTGCTCATCCTGATTGGAATTTTATATAAAGTATTAAAAGATACTTCAACAAAAAAATGATGGCTTTACGTATTAAACACTTTAGAGGATTATTGGTTTTGTTTATTGTAGTGACTGCATTAAGTATTGTCTTTAAAGATAGGTTGGCAGAAAAAAAGATAGACTACCTGGTTGTGATGGGAGCCAATGCAATTCTATTCATCTTGAGTATGATCAGCCTGGTGATGCATGCAAAAGCAGTTACCAATAAAAATCCCAATGCCTTCGTAAGAAGTATAATGGCGGCTAACATCATCAAATTGTTGGGGGTTGCGATGGCAGCGTTCATTTATATCCAGGCAAGTACAAAAGAAACAAGAAGTGTAAATGCTATATTCATTGCATTGGGGTTATACATAATCTATACATGGCTCGAGAAGAAAGCAACGTTGCAGATCAATAAGAGCAAACAGGTAACTGGAAATGGCATTTGAGGAACACCCGATGCAGGCCCTTACTGCATTCTTGCCTGATAAAAGCTTTGAGCCTGTAGTACAATACCTCAATCATTACAAAGTACATCTTACTGTAACTAAAAGGCGTAAAAGTGTATTGGGTGATTACCGCCATGCAGGGTATGGAAAAAATCATCGCATCAGCATCAATTCCAATCTTAATAAGTATGAATTCCTGGTCACCCTGTTACATGAACTGGCGCATTTATTAACCTTCGAGCAATATGGCAACAGGGTAGAAGCACATGGAAAAGAATGGAAGCACTCTTATAGCAAACTGTTAATCGATTTCATTAACAGGAAAATTTTTCCTGCAGATATAGAAAAGGCTTTACACCAGTCTGTAATAAATCCTGCTGCGACAGCTAATGGAGAAACGGCTTTGCTGATGGTGCTGAGAAAATATAATGAAGTAAAACGGGAAGGATATTTCACGATCGCCGAGATCCCGATGCGAAGTGTTTTTCAAACAGATGATAAAAGGGTTTTTCGAAAGGAAGAGAAAAGAAGAACCCGGTATATATGTACTGAAATAAAAACGGGGCTGAAGTATACGTTCAGCCCTATGTATGAGGTGCGATTAGTTCAAAACACTATTTAATAAACTTCCGGGTCGAGATCGTTCCGTTGTATTCTGCTGTTATAAAATAGAGCCCACTCGCTAGTTGCTGAATAGGAATGCGGATATTATTCCCGTTGTTCAGTTTTTGTTTAATCACCAGGTGCACACTTCCTTTTGCGTCTGTTATTTTAATTGACACCTCCCCGCTGATATCTTTAAACGTCAATATTGCTTCTGATTTGTTTGCGGCAACTATAAAACTGACTTCCTTTTTGAGCTTTACATTGATGACATTACTAAGTACTTTCTTTCCATCCTTATCAACGATCTCCAGTCTGTAATAATATACATCAGCAAGTGCAGGGTTCACATCTGTAATAGAGTATTGTTTGGTAAAGGCGCCACCGGTTGCAGACACTGTTCCGATAGTTTGAAAAGCAGTACCATCGAGGCTGCGTTGTACATTGAAGTGAGAGCTATTCACTTCATTTTCTGTTGTCCAGTTGATCTGAACACTATTTTGATTCTTCATGGCAGAAAAACGAATTAGCTTAAGAGGAAAGGCAACTACTGCAGCATCCAGGCGGTAAATGTCGATACCATCCCCATTATTTGCATGCAGGATGAGTTTGTTATTGGCTACTGCCACACCATAGAACTGCGGATCAGAAGCACTCACACCTGAATAAATATCCTGCACCATAGAAGTCCCACCCGGTGTTCCATCTGTTTGCCACACTTCTGTACCATTAGTGCCATTATCTGCCGCAAAATAAAATTTGTAGAGTGTATGAGCATAGCTGGTATTGTTTTGCGACATACTGCTTCCCGTTCCACTTCTTATATCCCCCAGCATGATCGTTCCCGCAGATGTACCATCACTCACCCAAAGTTCTCTGCCGTTGGCGACTGTTTCAGCAGTTAAAAAGAATTTGCCTTGCATCAAAAATTGAATGTGTGCATCCCCCCAATTATCTTCTGGTTTCAATATGGAGAGATTTGAACTGGTAGTCCCGCTTGCAATATCTTTTACCAGCGTGGTACCCGCAGCCGTTCCATCACTGCTAAATAATTCTACACCTACCTGGGCTGAACTGCTATTCACTCCATCAGCAGCAAAATAAAATTTTGAACCGATCACAACTGAATGCACTAATTGAGTATAGGTATTGTTACTTCCGGGATTTAATTGAGTGATCAAGGTAGTTCCTGCAACACTACCATCGCTTTTCCATAACTGGTTGCCTGAATTCGTACCGGTCGAAGGATTGAAATAAATGATGTTATTAAACAGGAAATATTGCCATTGACCATTGAACGCTACAGGGTCAAACGCATTCCCAGTTGGATTAATATTTTGTAACATCATCGTTCCGGCGGCAGTGCCATCAGTCCGCCATAATTCATATCCGTTCACATTATCATTGGCAATAAAAAACACGTATGATCCATTGCCTACAAATGCGTTTAAAAATAAAGTTGAAGCATTTCCTGCCGAAATATTCTTTACCATTGAAGTACCTGCATCGGTGCCGTCTGTTTTCCACAGCTCCAAACCATTCACTCCATCATTTGCCATGAAGAAAAATGTATTGCCTATAAACTCATTGTTTAATACCCTGGGAAATGCGAATGTGGTGCTTCCTGCACCCGGTGTGATATTCTTCACCATCACTGTACCTGCTGCAGTCCCATCTGTTTTCCAAAGTTCTCTTCCGTTGATGCCATCATCAGCGGTGAAGTAACCCACATTGCCTACTATGTTCACTCCATTATCTGGCCCCTGCGGATTGGAGCTCCCTGTTGTATTAATATCCTTTATTAATGATGTGCCAGCAACAGTTCCATCACTTTTCCATAATTCAACACCACTTGTTGGATTGTTGCAAACTAATAAAGCTACGTTACCAAGCTTACCTGCCATGCCTTGGAATACTACTGTGGTAGTAGGAATTAATTCAACATTATTTCCATCAGTGCTTCCAAGCTGTCCGCTTGTGAGTGCAAATACTATCCTCGGAGAAAGTACAGCACCTCCATCAGGTGTTACATTATTTAGCAGTGCAGTGGTTTGAGAAAGTAAATAAGAAGTATAGAACAGCGCTGGTAGAAGTAGTAGTTTTTTCATAATATCAATTAATGGTATTACGAAACTAACCTCCATCCAAGGCGTAATCAATCCAAATAAATCGGTATTTGCAACTACCAAGATATTGGTAGTGTTATTTGATCAGGTGATGACTATATGCATACTTCAACAGCCCGGCAAGATTGTGAGAGCTCGTTTTTTGCAAAAGATTTTTCCGATGTGTTTCCACTGTACGATAGCTGATATGCAGTTCTTCTGCTATTCTATCGTTAGTATACTCCTGGGCTAGCAATTGAAGTATTTCCATTTCCCTATTGGTGAGCAGTATTTCTTTATGATGTTTGTCTTTATTCAGCCGAACATAATTCTGCATTAATGCATTCTGTACTTCATTGCTAAAATAAAATCCACCGCTATGTACTTTTCTTATGGCTTCAGCAAGTTCCTGTTTAGTAGAATTTTTTAGAAGATACCCGGAAACACCGATCGTCAGCAATTCCTCAACTATTTCCCTGTCGTTGTACGTAGTTAGTATAATGATCTTGGTAGGAGGAGCCTTTTCTTTGATGATCCTCGCAGCAGTAATGCCATCCATTCCTGGCATACTGATATCTAACAAACAGACATCAATCTCAGTTGCCAGTACTTTTTCGACAGCTGAATTTCCATCAGTGGCTTTTGCCACCACCTGCAGATCAGCCTCAGTACTCAACAGCGAGCTGATACCATCTAACAAAAGATGGTGATCATCTGCTATTAATATTTTGATCTGCTTCATACTACAATAAAAATATGCTTGCTCGTTGCTGAATGCAATACCAATGTTGCTGTAGAACCTCTACCAAACTTTTGGTATTAGCATGGAATGTCAATTGCCACCGTAGTACCTTTTCCCGGCCCTGAATCTATATGTACGCTCCCTTTCAAATATTCTACTCTCGACCTGATATTCGTTAGACCGATGCCTTGATATTCTTGTGTAGTATCAAAACCACTTCCATTGTCTTCAACGGTAATGTTTATCCTGTCAGGATATCTGATCACCTGTATAGTAGCCTCATCTGCCCTGGAGTGTTTTGTAACGTTATTCATCAACTCAGATATGATGCGATAGGTGAATATTTCCATCTCTTCTTGCAATCTTTCATCAATTCCATGTGTGATGAGGTGGATATGTATGTTCTTTGAACTTAACCGCTCGGCTAAATTCTGCAGGGCTGCGGTTAAACCAAGTTTAGATAAGGTGGCCGGCATCAGATTATGAGAGATGTTCCTCAACTCTGTAGATGCATCGTCGATCAATTGCAATGTATCTGAGACAGTGATGTGTTGTGGTATGGAGGATAGCCTCAGTTTAGCTGCCGATAAGATTGTTCCCATTCCATCATGCAGATCCTGGGCTATTCGTTTCCTTTCATTATCCTGTATAGAAGCGATCTGGTTAAATACCTCCGCCTGTTTTTCATTGATCTCTTTTTGCAGTCGATTCTTCCTTTTTAAATGATTTCGATTGGCAATGAACAATACCGTAACAATGACCAGAATAGCAAAGATTGCTACCAGGTTTCTCACTAAGGTTTGCTGGCTGGTCTGCTCTTCCTGTAATTTTTTTTGCTGGCTAAGCAGTTTGATCTCGTTATTCTTTTTCTCTAACTGGTAGTTAGCATCTGCCTGGTCAATTTTTTTTCGAGTGGTTTCGTTGAGTATCGAATCTTTCAATTCGCCATACAAAGAGTAGTAGTGATATGCACTATCATATCTTTTTTGTTTTGCAAACAACTGATGAAAGTGTAAGTAAGCATCCCTTGTATTTTCCTTATGATTGATCTGTGTTGAAATAGCCAAACCGATCCTTAGAAGTTTATAGGCTCTTGAAAAATCATTCCGATTCATGAAAAGGCTTCCTGCAAATATGTTGTATTGTGCGATGTCGTATTTGTTACACGGGGTACGACCGGAAGCATCCAACGCACTGTTGGCGTATTGAAGTGCATCTTCAATGTTGCCCGAGCAGTGATAAGCACTTGACTTCTTAAAAAGAATATGTGGGATTCTGTCACGTTTGTACAATTTTCCACGGCTGTTCAACTTGCTATAAACCGTTTCTGCTTGCTGAAAGAATGTAAGTGCCTTGTTACATTCCTTCTTAAGCAGTGATGCTTCTCCCAGGCATACCAAAGCATCACCAATTGTGGTACTGTCATTTGCTTTATTTGCATACAACAAGAATTGACGGTAATAACGCTCAGCTTCATCAGCATTATTCTGCCTGAGATGTATAAAACCGATCACATTATATAGCTGCGCCATTCTTGCTCTATCATTCTTTTGCTCTGCTAAGTTCAGGGCTTCAGAAGCTGTTTGCATCGCATTGATGAATTCTCCATTATAGAAGTATAGATTAAGATGATTGGTATACAATTCTTGTATGAATGCATAATACTGCTTCGATTTAGCATACACCATTGCCCTGTTATAATAGGATAAGGCATTTACGTAATTCTTATGTTGTGTTTCATAAAAAGATCCTTTCATCTGGATGCTTTTTATAGCGCCACTGTCGTACTTTATTTGATTGGCTAGTTTTTCCGATTGATCAAGCAAAACCAAAACAGTATCATCGTTGATATCTACGTAATGGCCTGCAAGCTGTAGCAGCAAGTCCACTTTTGCAATACCGGAAGCTGTAGTGAGTTTCGATTGTACTTCGACGATGCGTTGCCGGATGAGCTTAATGGTGTTAGCTGGTAGCTGCGATGAGGCACCGGCATAACAAGCAATAAGTGCAAGCAGTATCAAACATCTTTTCTGCATTAGCCTGGTTGTTTCTAAATATAAAAAAATCCCGACAAAAGATTGCCGGGATCTTCTAATGATGTTCTTTTTAGTTAAGCTACCGCCTTCTTCACCAGCTCTGCAGCCTCACTCAACAAAATAGCAGATTGTACTTTCAATCCGCTTTCATCTATTAGTTTCTTTGCTTCAGCCGCATTGGTTCCCTGTAGTCTCACGATGATCGGGATATTGATATTGCCGAGTTTGTTATACGCTTCGATCACACCCGCAGCTACCCTGTCGCACCTTACGATACCACCAAAGATGTTGATGAGAATTGCTTTTACGTTCGGATCTTTTAGAATAATACGGAAACCTGCTTCTACAGTTTGTGCATTTGCCGTACCGCCTACATCCAAAAAGTTAGCAGGCTCACCACCGCTTAACTTGATCATATCCATAGTAGCCATCGCCAGGCCTGCACCGTTTACCATACAACCTACATTACCATCCAGCTTAACGAAATTGAGGTTATACTGACCAGCTTCCACTTCAGTCGGATCTTCTTCAGTTACATCTCTCAATGCTGCAAGGTCGTTATGACGTATCAATGCATTCTCGTCAAGATTCATCTTGCAATCCACTGCAATGATCTTATCATCGCTCGTTTTGAATAATGGATTGATCTCTAACATTGAGCAATCTAGTCCCACATAAGCATTGTATAAATTGGTAACGAACTTCACACAGCTTTTGAATGCATCGCCACTCAATCCTAAATTGAAAGCGATCTTTCTAGCCTGGAAACCCTGTAATCCTCCACCGGGATGTACCCACTCTTTAAATATTTTCTCAGGAGTTTTATGAGCAACTTCTTCAATGTCCATTCCCCCTTCAGTAGAATACATGATCACATTTTGTCCCTTCGCCCTGTCTAATAGTATGGAGAGATAAAATTCTTTTACCGGGTTAGGACCAGGATAATAAACATCCTGCGCCACTAATATTTTATTCACTTTTTTGCCTGCAGCACCGGTTTGAATAGTCACTAACGTGCCGCCCAGGATGTTCTTAGCAATATTGCTCACATCTTCCAGGCTTTTGGCAACAGCCACACCTCTCTGCTCACTGCCTTCGATCTTCCCCTTACCACGTCCGCCCGCATGTATCTGCGCTTTAATTACCGCGAAGTTGTTATTCGTTTGATTCTTGATATTACGATACGCGTCTTCAGCCGCCATTACATTATCCACTGCAATGCCTTCCTGTACCGGTACATTGTATTTCTTAAGCAACTCTTTAGCCTGGTATTCATGTAGATTCATACTACTTAAAAATTTCGGCGAAGATAATCCTGCGTTACAGTTCTATGAAAGATTTTTTAAGATGAATAAAGAGTAATATTTCTCTTCCTAAGAGTGATGCTCCTCATCTGAAGATGCATATTAGTGCCCCGAGCAGTGATGTTTTTGTTCGAGGAATTGATCTTAATCCTCAGAAGAGTAATGTTAGTGGCTGAGGGAGTAACCTTCCGCTTCGGAGCATTGATCTTAGAGTCATTAGCGGTAATATCACCCTTCATAACAGCGATCTTAGTATTCCTGGCAGAAATATTACCCTATATAAAGAGTAACGTTAGTGTTCCGGGCAGTAAAATCAGGGCTTAGAACTGTAAGATTAGTCCTCGTAGCGGTTATATTACTCCTCACTACTCTAATATTACCCTTCCGAACGGTAATATTACCCTTCGGAAGAGTAATTTACCACCTTTTGGGGCCAATTACGACAATTCTGGCATCCATCAACCATATCAATAAGATTCACTGAAAATCTGGTCGTTTTCCACCAGCTTTAACTGGCATTTTAGTTGTTAACTAAATCAAGATTTTGATTATCTGATGAATATGAGACTTTATCTATACACTATGCTGGTGGCAATGTCTCCAGCTATGGCCGTAAGCCAGGGTACCACGATCGTTGATACTACCTCACCGACAACGGCGACTATAATTGCAGGCAAGCAATACCAAAGAGGTGGATTATATACCATGTTTTGGGGAAAGCATTACAGGAGAGAATGGACAACGCCTGTGAAGGTGCCTAAGCTGAGATTGGACACCGCTTTTGGTGGCTTGAAGCCCACAGAGACAGGAGGCGGCAAGCAAACCAAGAACCTGCGTTTCGAGGATAAGAATGAAAGAGAATACGCTATTCGTTCTGTAGACAAAGATTACGGGAAGGCTTTACCTGAAGTAGCGCAGGGAACATTTGTAGAATCTATTGTGAAAGACCAGATGAGCGTGGCGCATCCATATGCATCGATGACGTATGGTGCTTTGGCAGATGCGGTGAAGGTATATCATACCCATCCGAAGCTTGTGTTTATAGGTGATGATAAAACCCTGGGTAAATTCCGTGATTCATTCGCTAACCAATTATATACACTTGAAGACCGGCCTACCGGTGATAACGCTAAATATTATGGAGCAGAAGATGTTTTAGATACGGATGAATTCCTGGAAGAGGTGATGAAAGATAACACGATCAGGATAGATCAGAGAGGTTTTGCGAGAGCAAGATTGTTTGACATGTTCATCAGCGATTGGGACAGGCATGATGACCAGTGGGAGTGGGCGTTGTATAATGAAAGCGGATCAAAATTATTCAGGGCTATGCCTAAAGATCACGACCAGATCTATTCAAAATTCGATGGGTTACTGGTTCGGTTGGTTGCAGGTGCCGCAAACCTTCCGTACTTACAAGGCTTTGGCCCGGATATAAAAGATATTGAAGGATTTAACCTGGAACCAAGGCCATTGGATGCACAATTCACCAATCAACTCACTTTGAATGATTGGACGGCTATTGCAAAGGATATGCAACAAGCTTTAACCGATGGTGTGATAGAAAATGCGATCAGGCTATTACCACCTGAGATATTTCCTTTATCCGGGCAAGAGATCATCAATAACCTGAAATCCAGAAGAGATAAGCTGGGCCTGTTTGCGGAGAGATATTATCGGTCGCTGGCGAAAGCGGTGGAGATCCCTGCCACCAAATCAGATGAGATGATAGAAGTGGTGGGCGTGGATGAGGGCAATCTCAAAGTGAAAATGTATGCTATTGAAAATGGAACTGTAAAAGGGCAGGCCTTTTACGAAAGAACATTTGATAAGAACGAAACGAAAGAGATCAGGATATATGGCATTGATGGTAGCGACCAGTTCTCTGCAGATGCTTCAACAGGAAAAGATATTTTGATCAGGTTAATTGGAGGGCCGGGAAAAGATACATACCAGGTGCCATCATCTTTCAATGCTAAGATCTATGACAATGATGATAATAAGTTTGAAACGAAAGGTGTGCAACTCAAATTGAGCAATGATTCATCAGTACATGAATATGATCGGAAAGCTTTCAAGCCGAATGATTCTGGATTAAAACCTTTGATCGGTTACAATAACGAGGATAGAATATTTGTTGGTCTTGGGTTTGGCGCAACAAAACATGGATGGAGAAAAGAGCCTTACGCTGCAAAGCATGATATAGGCGTGCGATATTCAATCACTCAGAAAGCATTCAGCTATGAATATCATGGAACATTCATCAAAGCCATTGGTGGATGGAACCTGGGTTTGATGGGTGAATATGATGAGATCAAAGACTGGCGTTTTTATGGAGTAGGTAATAACACTTCCAACTTCACTGATCAGAAAGATTTTTTCACTTATCGCAGTAGAGAGATCAATGCCGGGTTAAGTCTATTCAGAACATTTGCTAAACATCACACCATTGCATTGAATGGGGGCTACCAGGATGTTAAGATATTGAATGACCCCAACAGGTTCATCGCATTGCATTATGCACCGTTAAATCCTAAGGTGATCGGCTCAAACAACTTTGCGATTGGAAGCATTGAATATGACTTCACTCACCTGGATAAAGATTCGCTTGTTCCCAGGAAAGGTATTCGCTTCAATACATCGTTCCAGTATTCTTCTAACCTGGAAAACGAGAATTCAGTAAAAAGAATAACTGGTTTGTTTGGATTCTATTTACCATTAGGGCCATTGACCCTAGCTGTAAAAACGGGTGCAGCCACACTTAGCGGCGAACCTGAGTTTTACCAGATGAACAGGTTAGGAGGCGGGCCTACACACAGGGCATTCTCCCGTTACAGGTTCCATGGCAAATCTGTAGTGTATAACCAAAACGAATTACAATGGAACTTCGACGTAAAGACCTACATCTTTAGTGGAAAGATGGGCTTATACTTCTTGGTGGATAATGGAAGAGTTTGGCAACCGGGAGAAACATCAGATAAGTGGCATACAGGAGTAGGCGGTGCATTGATGCTGGCGCCATTCAACAAAATGTCTGTGACAGCTTCTTATATGAAATCACCTGAAGGAGCGAAGTTCAATGTAAGGATTGGGCATTTGTTGAGAAGGATCAATTAATGAGCGAAATCGCTTTCGTAATTGCCTTTGATCCTTTCCATCGGTGGATTGAAGTACCCGAATTTTAAGTTGGGAAATTCTTCGCGGATCAGTTCCATCAACTGTTTTACGCCCATGCATTCGCCCGTGTCGGTAACACCTATCTGGCCGAGGTACCAATCAGGATCGATATTAAAATTTCTCCATTGTATCATGCATAGATCTGTATCGATGATGAGCTTTCTGAGTGCTTCATATTCTTCAACGCTATCCGTCATTCCCGGAAATACGAAGTAGTTGATGCTCGTCCATCCGCCAAAACTCCTTACCACTTTCAGGCTTTCAATAATGTCTTCAAACTGGTAATTATTAGGACGATAATAGGGTGTATAAATATGTTTTCTTGCAGAGTTGGTACTAACACGAATGCTATCGAGGCCTGCTTCACATAAAGCTTTCACGGCATCGGGCTTAGAGCCATTTGTATTGATATTGATGCTGCCCCTGCTGGTATGTTTCCTTATTTCTTTGATGGATTCTCTTATGGTTTCCCACATTAGCAAGGGTTCACCCTCACATCCCTGGCCATAGCTGATGATTGGAAAAGGTGCATGCATCAGGTGTGGTACGGTAAACTCAACGATCTCTTCAACACTTGGTTTAAAATTCAATCGGTCTTGCGTAGAAACGATCGTTTCATCTTCCGGTTGAAAAGAGATACAGCCAATGCAATTCGCATTACATGCAGGCGAAGTAGGAACAGGGCATTCCCATCGCTCCATAAAAAAGTTTCTTGCTGCAGGACAGGTGTAGGTCAGGCAACATTTTTCTGCAAGATGTTTTACTAAACGGTTATGCGGGTAGTCATTCAAAAGATGATCAACACCATAGCTGATCTTCTCCTGGTCGTATCCAGCACATTCCTGTCTTATGTCATTCTCAATCCTTACTGCAGGAACATAAAACTCATTATCATACCAACCTGCGGCAGTATAACAAAATAAAGGAAGCGTGGGAGCATCCGGTAAAGTTTCATAAGCTGATAAGAACAATCCGGTGTGAGCGGGAGGAATGAAAGCGGCTACAGCCCATCCTTTCTCACATAAACGCATTTCGCCGGTCTTCACATCAATACCAATTCCTCTTCTGCCAGGTAATTCATATAAGTTGCCACCCTCAGGAAGTTTGATCCAATCTTCAACTGGTACAGGAAAAGCATCCCAACCACTGCGGCCAACAACGTATAATGAAGTGTCTTCAAAAATGTTCCCTTTACCGTCGGAGAATAATATGTATGGAGAGTTTTTTAAAACCATCTATCAGCTCATTTAATTTTAGTAACACTCAAACTGTTCGAATTAATTGCTGTTTGCAATAGTTATTAAATTCAGTTTCGTTAGTCACATCGGATTCGCTCTGCAAAATCTCCGCCTGTATGATCTTATCGTTCTTAAAATCAATAGTTAATAATCCATCTTTCAAAATAACATTGTTAAGTTCAGTCCAGCTTGCCGTTTTCTTAGGCAAAGATTTTATTAAAATCTCAGCATCAGAAAAATAGATATCGTGGGCTGAATTTATTGGTATTCCTAAAAGACTAATGATAAGAACCAGACCAGCAAGCCAGTAGATTTCCAATTGAAACCAGCCGAACATTATCCAGAAAAAACCAATGTCCCAGATATGTGTGCTCAGTTTGTCAGTTGTTGCTTTGATCTTTTTCACCAAACCTAACAAGGACAACAACGCCAGGGCGGCATAGAAAATGCCGGCAGAATTATGTTTTACAAGCGACACATAGATCAGAAGCAAAGAGAATATGATTAATAAAAAAACATGCAGTATTTTTATTAACCTGTATTTTTCGTTAGGTATGGCAATAGTGTATCTCACCTTATTCATCAGCTATTCGCTTTCACCAACAGGTTACACATCCTAAACAATAATCTTGCACCGACATTCGCATTCCAGTCGCTCTCGCCAACACCAATTTCTACGAGATCAAATCCGATGAGTTGTTTACCACTTGAAGCGAGCTTTTTAAAAAGGTACATCACCTGCTCGGTTTCAAATCCGCCTTGTACCGGTGTTCCTGTGTTAGGGCAAAGCTTTGGATCTAATCCATCGATATCAAAGCTGATGTGTACTTTATCAGGTAACTGGCCTATGATCTCATCACATATCTGCTTCCAACTTTCACCTTCATACATTCTTTCTTTAATGTCCTGATCAAAGAATGTAGATATTCTTTCTTTATTCGTTCTTACATAATTATATTCACCTTCACTGTAGTCACGTATTCCAACCTGCACCAATTTGCTTAGTTCGCCTATTTCTGTCAGTGCATTATGCATGATCGATGCGTGAGAATACACAAAGCCCTCATAATTTTCTCTAAGGTCACAATGCGCATCTATTTGTAAAATACCGAAGGCTCCATGTTTTTCTGCAAGAGCTTTGAAAAAGCCCAGAGGTGTGCTATGATCTCCACCCAGTAAGCCCACGAGTTTTCCTTTATCCAATAATTCTTTTGTTTGTTCGTATACCCAGTTATTCATGTACTTGCTGCCTTCGTTGATCTCTTTAAGGCTTTTGCACATGAATTTATTTTCATTCACATCATCACCCTTCGATATATAATCGATATATAACTCAGCTTCTTTTCTCAGGTAATCACTTTTCAGCAACACTTTCTTATCGGCATGACGCATATAAAAACCCTGCTTCCAACCTTCTGCCACATCAGGATCAAAGAGGTCTACCTGGAGGCTTGCTTTAAATACATGTTCTGCTGCTCTTGCAGTGCCTGCGCCATAGCTAACGGTTACTTCCCAAGGCACGGGAACGATCACCAGCCTGGATTCTTCTTCACTGAACGGAAGACCAAAAATGTTGTTATTCGGATTACCAACCGAGTTGGGATCAAATTGTGAAAGGTCTGTCATAACTATTTTTCAAACGGGCTGCAAGGTAGTGAAAGAAAGATATGGTATCAGGGTTTTATACTACTCTTAAGTATGGCCTAAGGCGAGATTGTGACACCCTTTAGCTTTCTGAATGCTATTCATCTTTTAAGAAAGCCATTATCTTTTTGAACACATTATTCTGCCGGTAAATACCACTATGACCTAATCCTTTGGTTATAAAGAACTCAACATTGGGCAATTGTAATTTTTGCACGGGTTTCACATCTTCAAAAGAACAAACCTGGTCTTCTTCATCGTGGATCCATAGGATAGGCGCGGTAATATTTTGAACGGCTCTTTTAACAGAGAAATAAGTGGCAGGCCGATCGGCTATCTCTATGATCAGCTCATTAAAAGATTCTTTCAGATAAGAAGGTAATTTCAGGAACCCCAGGAAATTATCAATGGCTGTAGTAGTTTCTGTAGATGGAGCAATGAGTACGAGTTTTCGTTTCTCCTGTCGGGATAGTTTTTCAAATGCCAGCGAAGTGGCTAATCCGCCTAGCGAATGCGCCATGATCCCGTCAAAACTTCCAAACATTTCTTCGGTTTTTAAAATGGCTTCACTATATAACACTGCATTGATCGTTTTACCTGAGCTGATACCATGACCTGGTGCATCAAAGGCAACCACTTCAAACCCTTCACGATTTAACGGAACGATATACCTGTCGAATTTGTAACTGCAGCTGTCAAATCCATGAACGATCAATATTCTTTTGCCATTCCATTGCTCAGGCTTCCATCTCCAGCCGTGCAATTGCAATCCCCGATGTGTGAACCTGATCTTTTCTGCTCTGTGAAAAACGGGAGGTGTCTTTCTTCGGGGTTTGCCACTATATGGCGTGCAGAATAATTGAAATGCAGACTTAGCGGCAGTACGTTTGGATACCAGCGAAAGAGCTTTGAACCGGGCTTTATAATACCCTATTGCAATTCTTTGAGCTAACTTCATCTTCATAAACGAGCAAAGATATGCAGGTTGTGATCCTTGGAACCGGTAATGTGGCAACCGTGTTTGCAAAGCGTTTGAATAGTGCTGGTCATTCAGTAATCCAGGTATGGGGTAGAGATATTATAAAGGCTGAGCAATTAGGCGGAATAGTGAGCGCAAAGGCGATTAGTGATATTTCCCTGCTTACAAAAAATGCAGACGTATATATTATTGCGATTTCTGATAAAGCGGTTCTGGAACTTGTTGAGCAGTTAGAACTTCCCGGGGCTTTGGTGCTGCACACCACCGCTTCTATTAGTAAACAGGTTTTAAAAGGTGTTAGCGAAAAATATGGAGTGTTGTATCCATTACAAAGTTTACGTAAGCTAATGGATGAGTCTACGCCCATCCCGTTATTGGTTGATGGCAATTCTGAAATAGTGATCAAAGAAATTGAAACCTTAGGCAGATCGATTTCTTCAACAGTTGTAAAAGCAGATGACGAAACTCGTGTGAAGCTTCATGTAGCTGCGGTGTTTGCCTGCAACTTCACCAATTATATGTATTTGCAGAGTGCTACTTTTTGTGAGAAAGAGAACCTGGATTTTTCTCTATTACAACCATTGATCGAAGAAACAGCGAACAGGGTACGAGATCACCATCCATCAAAAGTGTTTACAGGCCCGGCGGTAAGAGGAGATGTAGCAACAATGGAAAAACATCTGAGCTTATTAGAGAGCTACCCGGAATTAAGCGAATTGTATAAGGATTTGAGTAATCGGATTTATGAGGAGTATGGTAGGTAGGATAACGCCAAGCCGATGTTAGCCGTTGTTCTCTACTTCTTCGTCCTCGTCCGGAATATATGAGTGGATTTACATCAAGTTCATCCTCATCGGGTTTTTCTTTTAGGTCTGAAAAGTCCAAGCGATTTAAAGTTTTGAAACAACAACTTTCGCATTTTCCACCCATTGCACCTAAATACATTAATGCTAATACAATAGTTAGGTTGTCCAAAGCAAGTTCTGGCATTCTTGAAATCAACTTTACGCTCAACCTTTCATATTCATGAATATTTCCTTCTTCTTCGCAACCTTCTTCTGACTTTAGAAATTTATACTCAAACCCTAAGTTCGTCAAGGTCTTTAAAATTTCAGTAACCTCAGTTCTATTAAATCCTGACATCCTTTCAATTAGCGTAATGTCTTCATGGAAATCTTCTTCTAAGTCATGTCTACAAGAATGCATCATTAGTGTCGCCAAAAAGTGTTTTTCTCTATCTGTAGTCTTTTTAAGTTTACTAAAAACATAAGATACACAAGCTTCAACTTCATCGCCAAGTGCCTGGGAACGACCCAACTCCGTACCACCTCGTTCGGGTCTGCTTCGCCTCTCGTTCGGTCATCCTTCGTCTTTTCTTAGCGAA
>JAEZDC010000052.1 GCA_023429825.1 Bacteroidota bacterium
CTCCTGAAACTTCCACACGACCTCCTGGAAGTTCCGCAGGCACCATTGCAACTTCCGCAGGCGCTATTGTTTTTTCCGCAGAGGCTCTTGCAACTTCCACACAGCCTCCTGAATTTTCCCGCAGGCAATTGTCAGCGTTGCACCACCCTAAAAAATATGCACACATATACAATAATCAAATGCGTTAAGCAGTTTCTTATACGACTTAGCATTTTAAAAAGGCAGTCAACCCTACAACATCGATTTTATCACCCTTAATAAATAATATATGCCTACAGAAAGAACCTTTGGTGCACGCCTTGCAAATGCACAAGACCTCATCTCTCATTTACAAAGTTTTTCAGGGTACAAACCCAACCGCAAAAGTGAAAGCATCGCCGATTTAGAGCAACTGGTTGCAGATATCAAAGTGGCGAACCCGGCAGTGGTCACCGCAGAGAAAAATTACAGCGATGCGGTAGAGGCACGCCAGCAGGCTTTTTTTAAAGACGGTAAAAGCATCAAGAAACTTGTTAAGCCAATTCGCTCTGCAGTGAACTCCACGTTCGGAAAGAAGTCAACCGAATCGGAAACCATCGGCAAGCTGATCGCTAAGATCCAGGGCGAAAAGCCGGTAAAGATCAAAGATGGCGATAAAGAAAAAACCATCTCGCAAAGCCAGCGAAGCTTTGGTTCTATCACTGAAAATTTTTCTTCTATCGTTACACTACTCGATAATAAGGGCAGCGATTATGCGCCGGCGAATACAGACATAACTGTAGCGTCGTTAAAGGCATTTGTTGCAACACTCCCGGCGATCAATCATAATGTAGCTACTACAGATGCGGTGTTATCGCAGAAAAGAGATAGCAGGGAGGCATTATACAACGATCTGGCCGAACGAGTGAGCCGTGTAAAAGACGCTGTGAAAAGCCAGTACGGTGAAGAAAGTTCAGAGTGGGCCATGGTAAAGAATATCAAATAGGCTTTTTGGGTGCTTCATATAAATGGTTTTAGGGGTTGCAAAATGTTGACCTGGCTTTTCTAAGCCGGGTTTTTTATGCCAGGGTATAATAACAACAAAGACCCGCACCGGGATTCAAATATTCGGCAAGGCACTCATATTCTCTAAAAGCCTAATTTCCTCCTATGAAAATTGCATTCATTTTTTGCCTCTTAGTAACCAGCGAGATCATTGCTGCACAGGTGCCATACGTTAATGCAAAAAGATCCTATGAAGAATCTCTTACAGATGCAAAACGCAACGGTATGGTCTTATCTCATGGAACTGAACTGGCCAAACCAAATGAAAGCATCACTTCCACTTTCCTGCTAAATCCCCGCAAGACATACACAGTCTTATTTCTCGGACCCTCCTCAATCACTTCGTTCGATATAGAGTATGGTCTTAATAACCAATCACCACAGCAAGTATCAGGTGCAAAAAAATTACCCGATGGCAGTAAATGCATTGTATTCACTGTAAATGCAGGCGAGGCCAATCGGCTTAAAGTGAAAAGAAAGGTGGAGGGAATAGAGTCTCCGCAATTTACCTGGTATATAATAACTGAATGGAAGCAATAGCCATTGACCTTCAGCTTCCACTTGTCAAAAATTCCCGCCTTCAATAACAACCGGAGCATATGAAAGCCCATGATTAGTTACATTAGAGAAAATATTTTCTATGCGAATTCTGGTATTAAGCACCATGCTGCTGTTCACGCTCTCAGCAACAGCCCAAAAGAAGTTTAAGATACAAGGCGATGTATCCGCCATTCAACCCGAAGTGAAGATGGTACGCCTGCAATACTCGGTAGATGGCAGTGTAATTAAAGACAGTGCTATGGTAAAGAATGGCAAATACGAGTTCACGGGCCAGCTTACCGAACCTAAAATGGGGTACTTCAGCCTGCAGTATGCGGTAGACAGCCTCAATAAAAAATTGCGGGCGAGAAGAGATAATTTCTCGGTGTTCCTGGAGAACTCGACGATCTCTGTTACCAGTACCGATTCATTTTCTAACCGCACAGTAAAAGGTTCTACGGCACATGATGTGTATGAAACGCTCAGGAAAGGAGAAAAGGCCTACGATGAACAGATCAATGCTTTATATAAGCAGCATAGCGAAGCCAAGGGAGCTGCTGATAAAAAAGCAATAGAGGATAAGATCGATGCGGTTGATAAAGAAATGAGAACTACTGTTTTTATGCCTTACGTTAAGAACAATCCTTCGTCCCCGATGGCTTTATATGCACTGAATCGTTATGCGGGTTATATGATGGATCCTGTGGAAGTAGAGCCTTTGTACAACATGTTGGCGCCCGCACTTAAAAACACTTATGGTGGTAAAGACTTCCTCCAACAACTCGAAGGAGCAAAACGTTTAAGAGTAGGTATGACAGCCACAGATTTTACACAGAATGATACTTTAGGTAAACCTGTTTCCTTCTCTTCTTTAAAAGGGAAATATGTATTGGTTGATTTCTGGGCAAGCTGGTGCGGACCTTGCCGCAGAGAGAACCCTAACGTGGTAGCCATGTTCAACAAGTACAAAGACAAGAACTTTACTGTACTGGGTGTGGCTTTGGAAAGAGAAGGGGCACAGGAAAACTGGATGAAGGCAATACACAAGGATGGCCTTACCTGGACGCATGTATCAGACTTCAAATATTTTGATAACGAAGTAGCCAAACTCTACGGCATCATGGCGATACCAAGGAACTTCCTCACCGATCCTACGGGTAAGATCATTGCCACCGATCTGCGTGCTGAAGATCTGCAGAATAAATTAGCTGAGATATTTCAATGATAGTTTAAATAAATAAGTAAAGCCCTGCTTAATGCAGGGCTTTTTTGTTCAGCTACCGCCGTGCGGCATAGCTAAGCCATCTCTGTTAGCCGTGAGATCACTTTGTATCATTTTAAATTTTAGCTTTAGCCAAACAACTCCCATGAGCAAATTAGAAACCTCCAAAACTTCAGGTATACATCTTCAATTAAGCAAACTAGCAGGCAACTGGGCCGGCACATCCAAAGTATGGTTTGAACCCGGCGACCCCGTTGATACTGCAGAAGTAACCGGTACCATGAAACTCATCATGAACGGTAAGTACATACTACATGAATACAAGAGTGCTTTCCAAGGCAAGCCTTTAGAAGGCATCGCTATCTATGCATACAATCTCGACCTGAATAAATATGAAATGGCGTGGATCGATAGCTTTCACACCGGCACCTTCATCATGTTCTCTGAGGGAAAAAGGAATACCGACGAATTTAAGATGTTGGGGAGCTACGCATATGTAACACCGGAAACAGAACAACACTGGGGCTGGAGAACCGAGATCAATATGACAAGTGATGATGATGTGGTGATCACTGCATATAATATTTCTCCTGAAGGCGAAGAATCAAAGGCGACTGAATTTGTTTATAAAAGGCAGGCGTAATTTCTACCATCATGCAAAAACAATTTGCTGAGCACGCTGCTGATGTTTTAAAAGATGATGATGATGTTATTGGACTGGCGGTTGCAGGTTCATGGCTCACGAACGAGATAGATGATTTCTCCGATGTTGATCTTATACTCGTAACAAAAGAGAAGATCTCATCTGATAAGCATCGCATGATCGCTTATGCAGAAAAGCTGGGCAACTTTCTGGCAGGCTTTACCGGTGAACATGTAGGCGAGCCAAGAGTGCTGATCTGTTTATATGATAACCCTTTACTGCATGTAGATATCAAGTTCGTAACACTTGATGAGTTTGGCAGCAGGATTGAAACACCTTTCATTTTACTGGATAAGAACGGGGCGCTGCAAAAGATCATCGATCGAACAGAAGCCAAGTTTCCTTATCCCGATCATCAATGGATAGAAGATCGTTTCTGGATATGGGTGCATTATGCATTGCTCAAGATCGGTAGAGGTGAATATGTAGAAGCACTGGACTTTTTTGGTTTCCTAAGAATGGTGGTGTTCGGTCCATTGTTGCATATTAAGAACGGAAACCTGCCGAGAGGCGTTCGTAAAGTGGAGACACAATTAGCGAAGCCGGATCTTGATTTAATATTGAAAACCATTCCTGCTTACAATAAAGCTTCTTTACTGGAAGCATTAGATAATACAGTACAACTTTACAGGCAATTAAGAAAAGTGTTGTTTACGGCTGAAGTAAAATTGCAATCCGCAACTGAAACAAAAGTGATGGAGTACTTTACTGAATTACGCAAGGCTTAGATCACTCTTCAAAAAACTGGATAAGGTTCTCATCAGGATCTAATACAAGAAATGTTCTTTTATTGCTGACGCGATCCGTAACAGTATTGCCAAGAAATCTTACGTTCAGCGCTTCCAGTCTTTTATGCCATGCATCAAGATCATTCACGGTAAAGCCGATCTTTCTCAAACCTTGTATGGAATATCCTTTGAATTGATCGGTAAGAAATTGATTCTTATCCAGGCCTTTCTTCAATTCTATTAATTCAAAGAATACTCTGTCGTTGTGCAGGTTTACTTGTTTAAAACCACGTTGATCATTGTAGGTACTGTCACGCAACTTCAGGTCAAACACTTTTCTATACCATGCAATGGATGAGTCTACCTTCTTTACGATCACTGCAGCAAAGAACATTTTTGAAGAGATCGAAGGGGTAGAATCATTTACCGGTTTTGCATAAGATGAAATGTAGAAAAGGCAGGCCAAGGCAAACAGTACAGCTTTCATAATTAATAATTGGTTGATGAAATTAAGTGCAGGCCTGCGCTTACGATCAGTATTTATATAAACGGTGGTTACTGTTTGCGATTCACAGTATCCCTCACGATCTTAGGCGGTGTGAATTTCACCACTTCCACTTTAGGCACAGGCTTGTGTTTGAATTTTTTCGGAGACTTAGACTTCACTTCTTCTTTGGTCAATACTGCCGGGGGTGTTTTCACCACTTTGATCACTTTAGGCGGTTCTTTTGTCTGCTTTTTTTCCTGGGCAATGCTGGTTAAGCTGATAGTGGCCAGCGCCATTGTCATGATGAGCTTCATATCAATAAGGTTTGCAATAAGACGCAGGCAAATATCTTTTCCATAAAAGCATGTTGGAATGTGTTACATTAGTTCATCTAATAATTGATCCCGATTGAAAGCAATAACCTACACACGCTATGGCGGCCCCGAAGTATTACAACTCAGTGAAGTGGAAAAGCCGCATCCCAAAGACGATGAAGTATTGGTAAAGGTTCGGGCAGTGTCTGTGAATGATTGGGATTGGGGCTTAATGCACGGTGATTTTGTGAATCGTATCCTCAATGGTATTCGAAGACCAAAGCGAAAGATCCTCGGTTCTGATATTGCAGGCATTGTTGAAGCTGTGGGAAAGAGTGTAACAAAGTTTAAAGTGGGTGATGAGGTATACGGCGACCTCAGCGGAAGATGGGGCGGCTTTGCTGAATATGTTTGTGCAGAAGAAAAGATGCTGGAGTTCAAGCCTGCAGCACTTAGCTTTATTGATGCAGCAGCCACACCACAAGCGGCAATGTTAGCTGTGCAGGGATTGATCGATAAAGGGAAGATAAGTAAGGGACAGAAAATACTGATCAATGGTGCAGGAGGTGGAGTAGGTACTTTCGGAGTACAGATCGCAAAGCTTTACGATGCAGAAGTTACCGGGGTTGACAGTGGAGAAAAGCAGGATATGATGCGTTCGATGGGCTTTGATCATGTGATCGATTATAGAAAAGAAGATTTCACCAGGAATGGAAATAAGTATGATCTCATCTTAGACGTTAAAACAAATCGTAGCGTATGGGCTTATACCCGTGCATTGACCACAAATGGGGTGTATGTTACTGTAGGAGGGTCTATGCGACGTTTACTGCAAACCTTGGCGATGGCACCTGTTATTTCCGCTATGCAAAAGAAACATTTCCGCATTGTCGCACTTAAAACCAATAAAGATCTTGTGTATATGAACGGCCTGTTTGAAGCTGGAAAAATAAAAGCAGTGATAGACGGACCTTACCAGTTGCATAAAACGCCTGAAGCATTCCTGGAATTTGAAAAGGCGGCTCATAAAGGAAAGCTGGTAATCTCAATTGATGAATAAAAAAAGGCTGCACCTGGCAGCCTCTTCAGTAGATCATTTTTATTTATTGAAGAACTAACGTGGCATTACCCGCCGTAGGAATCACCTGCGATCCGGCACTCATTACGCGTTTTGTTGATTTGTCATGAAATTCAAAGCCAGCCAGCATGGTAGAATTGGCCATTACAGTTGCCAGTTGTTCTGCACCTTTCAATGCCTTACAAATCTGGTCATAAGCCGCATCTCCTTTAGCGAGGATCTTACCTTCTTCGTTAGAGATCACATCGAAAGCAGTTTTATTGCGGAGTGTGATGGTAACAAGACGATCACCAGAGCAGTTCTCCACTTCAGTTATACTAACTCCAGCATTACGCATAGAGTTTTGCATCTGGCTGATGTAGCCTTTTAGTTCGTTATAATTACCCCACCTCCCATTATTGTAGGCATTGATGTTGAGCTCCAAAGACATTGGCGCCCTATTATACAATTCGGCATACGCTCTGAATATCCATTGATCTCCTTTTAAATGCTTACCCGGCTTATAGCGGTTATATGCTGAGATATATCCCACCAGCTCAGGATAGTTGTTCCATCTCCCGCCATTATAATTACTGATGTTGCATTCAGCAGAGGAAGGATTACGCTTATAAAGCATCTGATATGCTTTAGTGATCCAAGGGTCGCAGCTTTGTGCGTTAGATGACATAGTTACGAGCAGGCTTAGAGCCAGCAATACGAGTGTGCTTTTCTTCATTTGTATTCGTCTTTTGTTTTTGAAAAATTGTCAGTTATGAATGGTAGGCTATTGTAAGCAAGGCTCCATTGAGTGATAGAGAATGTACATGTGTTCATAGGTATACAGCAGTTCGCAAAGAAACGGGTTAAACCATATGCCCAAAAATAAATCTGGAAGTTATTTGTAATTGACGCCTATCATCCAATTGAAACAGATCTCTGCGGACCTTTAAGCTCTAAACCTTTTTTATGAATACACAAACCATTACATCCAAAAAATCTAAACGCAGTAGCGAAAATGTAACGAACAATAGTGGAAGTTTCATATGGTTTCTCGGTTTTATTGGTGCTTTTGTCTATTACCTGCAGGAAGCCTCAGGGTTTGGAGAAGGAGTGCTTGGTTTTTTCAAGGCCTTGGTATGGCCAGCCCTTCTCGTGTATAAGCTATTATCATAAGGCGGAGATAAGTATCAGCGCCGGCGATGATGCAGGTCAGGTATATAAGCTGGCATTGCGACTATGTTTGTGATCTCAACGCTTCGTGGAAAAGGCTTGAGGAATTGTCTCCAGTTCAATCCTTTTGAGGATAGTTAGGTTATAACGATTGCTTGTTTTTGGTAAATACAGGTTTTATAGATCTGCACAGGTTGGCCAGCTTTGTCTAAGAGGTTGTGATCAACCTGTGTGGCTCTATATTCATGAGTGTAACGCTTATCCGGCTACACTTGCCTCTTCTTTTCCCGGCTTCTGCCCTTTATCTTCTTTTTTCTCTTCTTCAATAGCAGGGATGGCTTCGGTATAGATCAATCCTGTTTTTGCTGCATGTTCTGCGGCCTCCACCGTATTATCTACAATGATCATCTCTACTTTGTGTTCTGCTAAAGATTTAGAAACATCGATCGCTATTTTTTGCCTGTCGGCCAGCTGTAAATCACGGATATACACCGCAAGTATCCTTCCCGGGAATTTCTTTACAATTTCACGATAGATCACCGGGTCTTCCTGCCCGCTGTCGCCCACCAAAACAAACGGCAGGTGCGGGTAGGCAGCCATGATCTGCTCTATCTCTTTAAGCTTGTGGCCTAAGTGGCCTCCTCCGGTGTCCGGCTCTTTGTGAATACCAAAATCCCTTAGTAGTAATGGCCCTGCAGGAATGGAATTGAGATCAAGGAAATCTTTCAGAAGGTCATACAGGTTCCAGGGGCTGCTGCTTACATAAAAGAATGGATTGTTTCTTTTGCCATTTCTTCCCAACTGCAGGGAACGGTAGAACTCTGCGACACCGGCGAATGGCAATCTTGTCCGGGCATTATTGAGAAACGTTGTGCGTCCCATCGCCAGGAGATCTGTAGCCCTTGTTTTTACAATAGTATCATCAATGTCGCTAATGATCCCGTATTCTGCATCGGGGGGCGGTATCATCACTTCTGCGTGTGCGGTTGATCCTTTCTCGTGTGGCACCGGGGCATCTACCAGGCTGATAGGTATGCTATGCCATAATGATTCTGCAATGATGGGTTCTTCCGGGTGAATGTCCAGCACAAAATAGCCTTCCTTATCAGTGGTTACTCCAGGTGCTGCGTTCCCGATCTTCGCCTGTAAGAGCGCACCCGGCAC
>JAEZDC010000015.1 GCA_023429825.1 Bacteroidota bacterium
GTAATAGTGCCTCATCAACAATAAGCGAATCTGAAATTGCAGAGCTGAAGAAACAAAATTTTGTAGAGTCAGTTGGAATTTTAACGCCGGGTGAGTTTAAGATTTCGCTCGAAAGTCTAAGCGATCAGATTCCTTTTCAAACAGATTTTGCTTTCGAAGCTGTTCCCGACGATTTCATCGACATCAACTCGAAAGATTGGAACTGGAATGAACAAAGTTCTTACCTGCCTTTGATCATTCCGAATATGTTTCTTGATATTTATAATTTTCAATTCTCGATTTCACAGGGAATGCCACAACTCACACAGGAGCAATTAAAGGCAATTACATTCAGAGTGAACATTCAATCGCCACATGGAAATATCGCATATGCGGCAAGAGTGATTGGTTTCAGCGACAGGATTTCGTCTATGCTCGTTCCGCAAAGCTTCATGGATTGGGCAAATAAAAATTTTGGTTCAGGTTCATTGGGTAAACCATCAAGAGTGGTGATTAAAACAAATGATCCGGGGAGCCCCGAATTAGTTCAATACTTAAAAGATCATGGCTTAGTAACAGATGCAGATAAAACCCGCTTCAGTAAATACAGGCAAATCGTAAATGTAGTAGTGAATATATCCTGGATCACCGGTGGGTTAATGTTAATGTTTGCACTACTCATCTTCACTTTATTCATTCAATTAACTATCGCTTCGGCCAAAGAAGAGATCAGGTTATTACTTACACTTGGCACATCGCCGAAGCAGCTAAAAAAATTTCTTATTAAGCAGTTCTTTCCTGTAAACTTTATCATTATAGTACTCGTACTGGCGTTGATCTCCGTTCTTCAATTTTTCCTCCAGCAGTTTCTTGAAAAGCAATACATGTATGTATCTCCCTTCATATCCTGGCCCACTGTTGCAGTAGCGATCCTAGTATTGATTGTGTTGTGGATTGTGAATCAGAGATCCATTAAGAACTACATGCGGCTAAAAAAATAAAGAAGCCACGTTGTTAGACATGACTTCTTTTGCTTATAAATGAAAACCGCCTTAAAGCCCAAAACCTAAAGAGATACTCCAAACTCTATGTTTGTTTTTGTTGTCGTCGTTGTTATTAGATTCAGTAGAACCAATCTTGCTTAATCCATAACCATAGTTCACACCGATCATGAATTTGCCTGTTTGAATGCCCGCCAATGCGTTAGCGCCATAGTCAAACCTCCTCAGCTTATTTACGCTTGCATCTTCCTGTTGAGAAGTTAGTGGATCATCGTTATTGAACTCTATATCTCTTTCATAACTGCTACCCACACCTAAAAACCTTTGCTCACCCTTTGTTTTTCCGGCAATACCCATCGCTACATAAGGACCAGCACCAAAATACAAATTGCTTCCTGTGCTGATAGGCGCTTTAAAAACAAAGTTTGCAGGAAGTTCTAAATAGATGGGATTTGTTTTGATCTTGTAATAATTATCAGTCGTAGAGTTTGTAGTGTAAATCTCTGTTTTAGATCCTTTACCAGTTACTACTAAACCTGGCTGAAACGATAAGAAACTCGCCAATCTTAAATCAGCCACGGCTCCCACATGAAAACTGGTCAGCATTTTTGCTTCGTCAACATTACCACTAGGTGATACGGAAATGTTCGCCAGGTTCACTCCGCCTTTTAAATACAAACCGCCAGGATTGGTTTTTGCAGAATTTGTTTGAGCGAATGCCGCACTCATCAATCCTACACTACACGCTAATACAAATACTTTCTTCATATTCTCAAAAATTTGAACTCACATTTTCCAGAACTATGCCAACAGTCTATTTATCATTTGTTAATAACAACACAATGTGCTTTAAACAGAAGAAGGACAAGCTTTTGACCTGTCCTTTCTTTTAGTAGTATAAACCCATTACTTGTTTGGCTTTTGTGGTGGCCTGTTTGGCGGCCTCTGCTGATTTGGATTATTCGGCCTGTTTTGCTGAGGCCCCTTTGGTTGCTGCGATTGATTGCCTCTTGGCTGTCCGCCCTGCTGCGGTTTGTTTTGTTGCTGTGTTCTTTGTTGTTGCTGACCACCTTTTTGTATCTGAGGTCTTTGCTGAGGTTGATTGCCCCCGCCCTGAGTTCTTTGCTGAGGCCTGTTATCTCTTTGGTTTCTTTGTTGATCTCTTCTTCTCCTGTCGTTCTTTTCCAGGCTGCGCAAACTGATCTGCCCTACCACATCAACAAATTCGGGTTCTACTTCTTTTGCTTTGCCACTTACTACTTCCACAGGTTGCAATTCATCAACTTTCTCTCCGCGATGATTCAGTTGTTTGATCTCTTTCACACGCTGCAATGTCAAAGGATATTGCTTGGTACTATCAGGTAATGTATACCACATCAGGTTTCTGAAAATATCTTTCTTGATTAAGAAAGCAACACCTTTTGTCGTTTCTAAATTATCTGCGTTATCAGGAAAATGCTGCAACGCATCTAAATAAGTATCTAGCTCATAATTCAAACAACACTTTAATCTTCCACACTGGCCACTTAGTTTTGTTTGATTGATGGATAAGTTTTGGTAACGGGCTGCAGTAGTCGTCACACTCTTGAAATCGGTAAGCCATGTTGCGCAACATAACTCTCTTCCGCAACTTCCTATACCACCAACTTTTCCGGCTTCTTGTCTTATACCAATCTGCCGCATCTCTACTTTCACTCTAAACTCACCCGCATAAATTTTGATCAGTTCCCTAAAGTCAACCCTATCGTCTGCAGTATAAAAGAAAGTCGCTTTTTTACCATCTGCCTGTATCTCTACTTCAGACAGTTTCATTTGTAAGTTCAACTGCCTTGCAACTGCACGACTTCTTGCTAACGCTTCACCTTCTCTTGCTTTATTTTGTTTCCAGAGTTCGATGTCTCTTTCAGTGCTACGGCGTAATATCTTTTTCAAATCCGGGCTCATTTCATCTACGCCTTTCTTCTTGAGCTGTACCCTTACAAGTTCACCGGTAAGGCTTACTTCGCCTACATCAAAACCACCCACACCTTCAACGGTGACGAGTTCGCCCTTTTCAAAATATTGCAGTGTTGTATTGCGGTAAAATTCTTTTCGGCTGCCTTGGTTAAAACTCACTTCAACCACTTTGCAGCTACTTTCGGCATCGCCAAGAGGCAGGTTCACCAGCCAGTCGTACACGTTCATACGATTACAACTGCCCGTGCCGCAACTTCCATTGCTTTTACAGCCGCCTGGTTTACCGCTTCCGGTTCCACATGATCCACATCCCATCGGTTAATAGTTTACGTTTCTCAAAATAAAGAGGAAGATAATTATGGGGCAAGCTGAGGTACTGCTATGATACTTCCGTTGCGTCGCACTCTTCAACGTTCAGAGCGTTACTGAACTAAGACGATATGCTGTTGAAGTGACGCATGGAATTTATAGTTGAATAAAGTTATATCAGTACAAGAGTGCGACGCAACGAAAGATGCCATCTGCACTGCAGCTCGCTACACAAAATCTTACAGGCTTTTGGTATTCAGCCATCTGCCTTTCCTCAACGTTGCCAAAAGTATGAAAAATGAACCAGATATGTTGTTAATGGTTACGCCGGTGCAATCGCCACCTTGTTTTGGATGATGTGGTACAGCTTGAGCGTTAATGCCTGGAATAGCATTTTTGGGTTGGCGTTCCTTTCTATGTAATAGGTGGCTCTGTCCAGTTCTTCGATGATCACTTCCTGCTGGGTAATGCCCGCGATCTTATTAAGTCGCTGCGCAAAAGCAAGTTCATTCTCAGCAGCGGAAACCTTTTCTGCACTCAGCACCCTTACACGAATGCTCACCTCCACCAAATGATTAAAGTATCGCAGGAATTGCTTTTGCTTTTCCCTGCCCATTTTGCTGATCTCTTCCACCCACTTCACCTGTGCGATCGGTCCTCCTTTAAGTGTGGCATTCAGCCAATCACGCAACATACTCTGCCAGTCGTCTTCTGCATGTTGCAAAAGTGAAAGCGCTTCACGATAGTTTCCTTCAGAGATCGCTGCAATTTGCCTGGCCTGTTCCGGCGATGCTGCAGCTCTTTCAATTAATGACTTCTCAACATCAGCTAGATCGAGTTGCGGAATTTTTACAAGTTGTGTTCTGCTGAGGATCGTCTGCAATATCTGCTCTTCATTTTCAGCAACTAACAAAAACAAAGTATTAGGCGGAGGCTCCTCAATTAACTTAAGCAACTTATTACCCTCTTTACCTAAATACTCAGGCATCCACATCAATAAAACTTTATACTCACTTTCAAAAGTCTTGAGATTAAGTTTTTTGATGATGTCATTGCATTCTTCAGCAGTAATGTTTCCCTGCTTGTTTTCAGCACCGATGAACTGCAACCAGTCAAAGACATTTCCATAAGGGAACTGTTGGATGAACTCTCTCCACTCTCCACTATAATCTGAGCTCTTTGGTTTATCGCCAGGTTTCTTTGGAATAACAGGATATGAAAAATGCAGATCCGGGTGAATGAGTTGACTCGCTCTTTGGAACGCAGGCTGTTCTGCGATATTATCCGGATGAATAAAAGAAGGCGTTGCTTCAAGTGCTGTAAACCCGCCAAACAAGTCTTCAACAACAGGTGATGCCTGGGGCAGTGAAACGATGTATTGGGCAAAAGCCAAAGCTAAAGGCAAGGCACCACTTCCTTCTTTTCCTAAGAATAATAAAGCGTGGCTTAAGCGGTTTTGCTCAACCATTTCGGTGAGATGTTGTTTCACTTCTGCCCGCCCGATTACGTCTTTAAAAAGCATCAGGGCGAAGATAGCAGAGAGAGACAATAGATAAATGAAGGACAAAAAAAATCCCGCCGAAGCGGGACTAAATTATTTCAGGTATTTCACTACATCTTCACTCAGGGGTTTTGTTTTATGTGGGATCACTGTCAGCAGTTCTCCCTTTTCATCCAGTAGGAACTTAGTAAAATTCCATTTGATCGGTTCCTCAATGCCTTTCTTTTTTGCTTCTGCAACCAGGTATTGAAATAAAGGATGAATATCATCGCCTTTTACAGAAACTTTTTCTGCCATTGGGAACGATACGTTATAAGTGCGGGAGCAGAATTCTTTGATCTCTTCGTTTGTTCCTGGTTCCTGTCCGCCAAAGTTGTTCGCAGGAAAACCAATGATCACCAGTTTATCTTTATACTGCTCGTACAATTTCTCCAAATCTTCATACTGAGGTGTATTGCCGCATTTAGAAGCAGTATTGACAATCATGATCTTTTTGCCTTTAAATTTTTTAAAGTCAATCTTTTTTCCTTCTAAAGATTTCACTTTAAAGTCATAAATGTTTTTTGCTCCTTTAAAGGCTGCAAATAATGAAAATGCAATAAGGCAATATAATATTGTTTTCATATGAATTTTTGAGAGGGTAAAGTTACGATAAGTTTAGTCCTATTGCTTTTCGTAGGCTCCCAGGTCTGGTTTAGTGCCCACAGAGCGATTATTTCCATCGAGGTCGAACAAAATACCCGGAACTGCAACACCTGCATCAACACCGGGACCACTCCTCAACCTGAAATTGAAAAGAGGTTTGAGGAAATTGATGCTATCGAATATTGGTTTTTGATTCTTGAGATTAGTGCCGGTGAATGTTGTATTCAACGGATCAGTAGCTTTTACTTTATACAAAACGTGATCAAACGTTACGTTGAAAGCTGCGGTTCCCTGTTTATTGGTGACGATCTCGTCATCAACATTACCACCCTCACCATAAATGATACAGTTCCTGAACGTAGCATTTAAAGCAGATGATACAGTTCCATTCATATTACTTAAGGTGAGTACAGGATTTTTATGTTGAAGTATAAAGCTGGAGTAGCTGACGATTGTGCAATGCGTAAAATTGTAATTTCCACCACCGCTAAGAAAAACGTTATAGCCGGCATTGGTGATTTGGCAATTTATTGCTGAAATAGAACTGGAGACAGCGCCGACTGCTACATCATATATATTATCGAATATGCATTCATTTAATGTAAGCTTTGGTCCCGGAGGTGCTGCAACGGAAAGTGGTTGTGTGATCACACCCTGGTATGCATTTTTAACCGTTACAAATTGTAATTCATTATTGTGGCTTTGCGAAGTGAATAAAATGCCCGGCCAGCTTCCAGGATAAGTTTTGTAAGGTTCATCCAATCTATCGCCCTGGAAAACTATTCTTGTGCTGTCGTACTTTTCGCCAATTGCTTTGATAGTTCCATTTACAATTATTGGCGCATCAGCATGAACATAGATCTTCGTTCCCTTTGAAATAGTAAGCATTCTTCCGGCATTAACTGTAAGCCCATCAAGAATTACAAAAGGTAAATTGTTATTCCATGTAGTATCTGATGTAATTCTCCTGTTGCGTAAGAAGTTTGCGTTCTGACCAAATGCATCCAACTGTACAAATTTGGTATTGCCGTTATAGGTGATTTTGATACTGTCTCTTACAATAAACGGAAGGTTGGCCGATGTAGGATTGATAAAGACGGTTACAAAAGCATAGATGCTGTCGTTACGATCAATTTCTATATCGTTGAAGTTGATGCCAGGTGTTCCATCCACATTCAGCTTGAAAGGAGAGGATGCACCGCCCATTAATTGTACATTACTCAACTTCAGCTTCTGATCATTTACATTGATGATCTTAAAAAACCTGGTAGTAGATCCTGTGGTAGTGAAAACAGTATCGAAATGCAGCGTATCAATTGAAGTTTGCAGCAAAGCATCAGGACTGGTAATAAAACCCTTTTTTTTACAGGAAAAAAATATCACCGCAAGTATCGCAACGAAGGCTACTCTCATCACCTCAAACCTACAGGAAAAAGATGAAAATTAAATGGTGTAAGCCAGCGTAACAATACTTAGCTTAATGCCCGGGATCTTTTGTAGCTCTGTCCCGCACGCTTCCAGAGTTGCACCTGTGGTGATGATATCATCAACTAACATCACATGTTTATTGTTCAGTTGTTCAGTCTTATGTAATGCAAACACTTCCTGCATATTTTGCCAGCGGTTAATGCGATTCTTTTGCGTTTGTGTTTCTGTAAACAGGTTTCTTACTACAGCATCATTAACCACAGGCCTGTTCCATACTCGGGATATGCCATTACAGATGATCTCCGCCTGGTTATATCCTCTCTTTTGCTGTTTTTTTGGGTTTAGTGGAAGTGGAATGATATAATCAACCGTTTCAAAGCGATCAGTTTGTTGGAGCATAAACCCCAGCTTCTTCCCAAGATATAGCCCGACCTGGTGATTGTTCTTGTACTTCAACTCAACTACCAGTTGTTGAATGAGAGAGCCTTTAGTAAAATAGTAAGCAGATCCCGCAGCATGTATCGACAATCTTCCATAAAAGATATTTTCTATTGGATTTGCTGCTACCGCAAGAAAATTCGTTTCGGGTAATTTAACCTGGCACTGCAGGCAAAGCAGGTGATCTTCTTGAATAATATCGCTGCCGCAGCCTTCACAATTATGCGGAAAGAAGAGATGGAGAAAGTCCTTCGTATAAGTGCTTAGGGTTTTGATCACATTACAAATTACAAAAATCAGAATAAATGCTTGTACACTTCTTCAACTTTATTGAGCGCCAATATCTGGATATTGAAGCTTTTAGGATTGTAGCTTTTTTTATTGAAGCCGGAGATGATGATCTTTTCAAAACCTAACTTTTCTGCTTCAGCTATACGTTGTTCTACTTTGTTAACTGCTCTTATCTCGCCGTTCAAACCGATCTCACCGGCAAAGCAGATCTGATGTGGTAACGGAACATCTTCGAAAGAAGAAAGCAAAGCACAGATCACAGCAAGATCGATAGACGGGTCTTCAATCTTTAATCCGCCTGCAATATTTAAAAAAACATCTTTCAATCCAAATTGAAAGCCTCCTCTTTTTTCTAATACAGCAAGGAGTAACTGTAAACGCCTTAGATCGAATCCACTTACAGTTCTCTGCGGTGTGCCATAAACACTTTGAGTGACGAGTGCTTGTACTTCTATTAATAAGGGTCTTAATCCTTCAACGGTCGCGGCAATAGCAGTTCCACTTAACTGATCATCTCTTTGCGAGATCAAGATCTCTGAGGGATTGGCTACTACTTTCATGCCTTCACCCGTCATCTCATAAATTCCTAACTCAGCCGTACTGCCAAACCGGTTCTTTAGAGTTCGAAGAATTCTATACGCATAGTGTCGATCACCCTCGAACTGCAGCACTGTATCCACCATGTGCTCGAGGATCTTCGGTCCCGCTATCGTTCCGTCTTTTGTAATATGCCCGATTAGAAAGACCGGTGTATTTGTTTCTTTAGCGAAACGCTGCAACTCACCAGCGCATTCTCTTATTTGTGTAATGCTTCCTGCAGAAGAATCTATAAGATTGGATTGTAATGTTTGAATAGAATCAACAATTACCAGGTCTGGCCTGAGTTTTTTTATTTCACTAAAGATCGCTTGTGTTGCGGTTTCTGTTAAAAGGTAAAAGTTATCATACTCGATCTTAAGCCTGTTAGCCCGCATCTTAATCTGCTGTTCACTTTCTTCACCGCTAATGTATAGGACAGTTATATTTTTTAGTAATAATCCATTTTGTAAAAAGAGAGTACTCTTTCCAATACCAGGCTCACCTGCAACTAACACAATGCTTCCAGGTACGATGCCTCCGCCTAACACTCTGTTTAGTTCAGCATCGGCAGTGATGATTCTATTTTCTTCAGTTATGGTTACTTTATCTAATGCAATTGCTTTTACACTTCTCTTGTCCTGGTGATAATCTTTCCAGCTATTCTCTTTCTTTTCATTTTTGCTGATCACCTCTTCAATAAAAGTGTTCCATTCATTACATGAAGGACATTTACCTAACCATTTCGTGCTTTCATAACCGCAGTTGCTACAGAAAAAACTTGTTTTGGTTTTGCTCATCGGGGATAAAGATAAAAGAAGAAAGAGGGTTGTTTAATTACTGCTGATGATGTTAGAAACCAGCGTTTTGAAAAGTAAAAGGGTCGGCAAAAATGCCAACCCTGTTTACTTACTAACCCATTAAATTCTGCCACTAAATTACAATAATGGGGCACATTGCAAAATAATTTTTGAGTGTTGTGAAAAACTTCTTTCGTCTACGATATCAATCGTAAATAATTATTTGATGAGGCGGACGTTTTGGCAGTATTTAAGAATTTGGCTGTTCATTTGATATTATTATTCAATAAAAATCAATTGTTTATGTGGATTTTGATTATTGGGATTATGATAATTAGCTTACTGGTTTCCAGTACGTTAAAAGGAAGATTACAGCGATACAGCCAGACTCCTTTGAGCTCGGGATTCACCGGTAGAGAGGTGGCAGAGAAGATGCTCCGGGAAAATGGAATATATGATGTTAAAGTGATCAGCACAGAAGGATACCTGACAGATCATTACGATCCCACCAAAAAAACCGTGAACTTAAGTCCTGAAATCTATAATGGTCAAAGTATAGCCGCTGCAGCAGTGGCAGCGCATGAATGCGGGCATGCAGTTCAACACGCTACAGCTTATAGCTGGCTGGCAATGAGAAGCACTTTGGTGCCCGTTGTGCAGTTTGGCGGCACGATAGTTCCTTGGGTTTTGATCGGGGGAATAATCCTGGTCAACTCTCTTCCGTGGTTATTACTTGCAGGCATCATTCTGTTTGCTATGACTACTCTTTTCTCTTTTATCACCTTACCTGTGGAGTTTGATGCAAGCAAAAGAGCACTTGCATGGCTGGAGCAAACTAGTATCACAAACAGAAATGAACAACCAAAAGCGAAGGATGCTTTGAAGTGGGCTGCGATGACTTATGTGGTGGCCGCAATATCTTCATTGGTTACTTTATTATACTACGTCTCAATTTACAGCAACAGGAGAAGCTAAAAGAAAAGAGCCACAATGAGCGGCTCTTTTCTTTAAAATTTTATCTCTTCCTCATTCTGATCAAAAAAATGGAATTCGGTGAGTTGATAGTTCGTGTTCGGCATCACCTTCAGTTTCACCTGGTGTTTTCTTTGCCATTTACTTTTAATAGATCTTCCCCACCAGCCTTTAATAAGATGTGAATGCAGGATCGGGTGCGTCACCAACGTTAAGTTCTTGTGCTGGTGCGTTACAAGATATAGCAGGCGCTTTTCAATTTCATCTTCCAGCAATAATGTGGAAGTGATCTTTCCGGTTCCATTACATGAAGGACAATTCTCGGAAGTATTGATGTTCACTTCGGGTCTCATCCGCTGCCGGGTGATCTGCATTAACCCAAACTTAGAGATAGGTAACACAGCATGTTTTGCTCTATCACTTCTCATAAAAGTCTCCATTGCTTCCTGTACTTTCTTTTTATTGTCGGGCAACTTCATATCAATGAAATCAACAACAATAATTCCGCCTATATCTCTTAACCTAAGCTGTCTTGCCAGTTCCTCCGCAGCTTCAAGATTAGTTTGCAGTGCATTCTCTTCCTGGTTATTACTTACGCTCTTGTAACCACTGTTTACATCAATTACATGTAGAGCTTCTGTATGTTCGATGATAAGATAAGCGCCACTGTCGAGATTAACGGTCTTACCAAAAGCGGCTTTCACCTGTTTGGTTACACCATATTGATCAAAAACAGGTAAGCCGTTATTGTAGTGGGATACGATCTCGGCTTTATCCGGGAAGATTCGCTGGATATAAGTTTTGGTATCTGTGTAGATATTACGATCATTAATGATGATTCGATTGAAGTCTTCATTAAGCAGATCTCTTAAAATACTAGTTGTTTTATTCTCCTCGCTCATGATCCTCACCGGAGGAGTTGCATTACGAAGATTGTGTTGAATACTCTTCCACATTTCAATCAACGATAACAGATCTTCGTGCAATTCTGCCGTTTTTTTCCCTTCTGCAGCAGTCCTTACAATCACTCCAAAATTCTTAGGCTTGATCGCCTCAACAATCTTATGCAATCTTTTTCTTTCTTCAGATGAATGTATCTTTTTAGATACAGCAACTATTTCATTGAAAGGAGTAACAACTACAAATCTTCCGGGAAGGGATATCTCACAGCTTAATCGCGGACCCTTGGCCGCAATAGGTTCTTTTAAGATCTGTACAAGTATATTAGGCTTGCCATTCAATACTTCATTGATCTTACCTGTTTTTACAATCTCCGGCTCAATCTGGAATTTTGTAAAATCAAGTTCGCCGCTTTTATCATTCATCGCCATCTGCGTGAACTTTAAAATAGAACGAGCATAGGGACTAAGATCAGTATAATGTAGAAATGCGTCTTTTTCAAAGCCTACATCCACAAATGCGGCATTTAGCCCGGGAATAAGCTTTTTTACCTTTCCGAGGTACAGATCTCCTACGGCAAAACTTGCATCTGTTTTTTCATGATGCAACTCCACCAGTTTTTTATCTTCTAATAATGCAATCTCTACACCTGTAGCAGCTGCATTAATAATTAGTTCTTTGTTCACTGATTCGCAACTTTTAAATCATCAATCGTTAGTACATACCAAAGCCAGGTAACAAATCCAAAAGTATCCTGACACTGAAAAGGAAAAGGAAGGAAAAGGTAAGTTGCAGCGAAAGGAAATGATGATCTTGAAAAGAAATTCAAATGCCGAAATCAGCTTCCGGCATTTGAATGACGGCGAAGAAGCTTATTTGTTCTTCTTCTTATGACGATTCTTTCTTAATCTTTTTTTGCGTTTGTGCGTCGCAATTTTATGACGCTTTCTCTTTTTACCACAAGGCATCTCTAAAATGATTTTCGGTTATTAAAAATTTATTTTTTCAGCTCTTTGATCCTGTCTTCCACTTCATGGTGAAATTCAGGTTGCTGTATTTGTTTTAAAGATCTCTCGTAAAAGGCAATTGCCTTTGTTTTCTCACCCTTTCTTTCGTACGCTTCTGCCATTCTTAAAATGATCTCCAGGTTGTCTGGTTCTTTATTAAGGATAATAGTGAAGCGTTCTATAGCTTTATCCAACTGCCCACTTTTCAATCCACCCAAAGCCAATACCTTCTGTGCATACATGTTGTTTGGATTAGCTTCAGCAACTTTTCTTACCGGAAGAATTCCTTCCATCGGGTTGTCTGAAATATTACCGAAGATGTAGCATGCACCCAATCCGATCTTACTTGAATCATTGGCCGGATTTATCTCCAAAGCCTTTTCGAAAAGAACTTTTGCATTTGTTGCCATCCAGTTTACAAGCTGAGTATTATCCTCATCCGGCAAACGGCTTTCCAGCAAATGGGCTGCAAATGTGAGGCTTTTTTCAGAATTTTCCAACTTAGCCGCTTCTGCAGTGTACCAGGCATAAGGCACAAAGGCATGTAAACTGTCTCGCCAATAGCTGGCTAAACTGTGATAGGTATGTAGTTTATCTTCTTTGGAATGAACTTTCGAAGCCGTATCTTCTAAAATAGCGAGGTGGTTGAGCTGATGCGGCTGTAAATGGCTTTTGAAATCATCAAGTATCTGGGAAAAAGAAACTGTTCCAGCTACAACGTTCTGCTTCTCAGCAGTTTTGTTTTTAGCAGGAACAGTTCTACCAAATAGATATAAAATACTTAAAAGAATAATTCCACCGGCTATTACGAAAGCCTGTTGTTTAGTCCTCAGTATCGTCGTCACTTTCAGGTTTTGGTACAAAAGTACCAGGTTGGATCTTTTCTTTTACTTCATTCACAAATTCTTTTGAAGGTTTGAAAGCCGGGATGTAATGCTCCGGAATTTCTACCGCAATGTTTTTCTTTATGTTACGACCAATTTTCGCCGCTCTTTTCTTTACAATGAAGCTTCCGAAACCACGGATGTAAATGTTTTCCCCTTTAGAAAGATTCTCTTTTACTTCTTTAAAGAAAGATTCCAGAGAAACCAGAACATCAACCTTAGGGATGCCGGTCTTTTCGGAGATATTATTAATCAGATCGGACTTTCTCATTGGACTATATTGATTTTTAATTGAATATTAATTCCCTAAGTTACAACAAAGATGCCAGCCCAAAACAGAATGCAATGTTTTTTTCAATTGTTGGATGTTGAGCCTTAGGTTATTGCATGCAAATTAATAAATCAAACTATTTAAAGCTATGAAAGCTACAGTTAGTTTGACTTTGAGTAGTTTATTTGTGAGATGAAAGCCAGCTTTACTGCGTTGTTACTGAAGTGGAATGAAGAAATAAATGATCGAAAAATGCCGTGGAAGGGAGAAAAAGACCCATATAAGATCTGGCTGAGTGAGGTAATCCTTCAACAAACCCGTGTAGAGCAAGGCTGGAATTATTATGAGAAATTTATCAGTAAGTACCCCTCAATTAAGCATTTAGCAAGGGCTAAAGATGAAGATGCATTCAAGCTCTGGGAAGGATTAGGATACTATTCAAGGTGTAAAAACCTTCTTTATACCGCCAGGGAGATTGCTATTAACCATAAAGGAGTTTTTCCTAATGCTTACGATGATATACTGAAGTTAAAAGGAGTTGGTCCATACATCGCTTCAGCAATTGCTTCTTTTGCTTACCAGCTTCCTTATGCTGTATTGGATGGAAATGTGCTTAGGGTTTTATCACGCATATACGGCATAGAAACACCTATTGATAGTAATGAGGGAAAGAAAGAGTTTACTGCGTTAGCACAAAGAAATTTAGATAAAAAATCGCCGGATAAATACAACCAGGCTATCATGGACTTTGGTGCTACAGTTTGCAAACCTGTTCCACTATGTAGTATTTGTCCAATGAAAAAGATATGTGGTGCGTACAAAGAAGGACTGGTTAACCATCTCCCGGTAAAGGAAAAGGTACTGCAGAAAAAACTTCGTTGGTTTTACTATTTTCTTTTTGAAATAGACGGAAAGTTCCTTATTCATAAACGAACAGGAAAAGACATCTGGCAAAACCTGTTTGAATTTTACTGCTTCGAAAGTGCTGATGAAATAAAATGGAACGGTGAACTCATCAAAAACTGGCTAAGGCAACAGTTGGAAGTGAGGCGATATGAGCTACTGGAGACATCTCCCGTGTACATACAGCAACTCACGCATCAAAAAATCAAAGGGCAATTTGTAAGGTTCAGGCTGGGAGCAGTTCCTAAAAGCCTGACGCATTATACTCTGGCCGGAGCAAAAGAATTAAAGAAACTGCCTTTTCCGAAATTCATTAACCAGTATTTAGAGGAAACGCAGTTAAGAATATTTTAGCGTTTCCTGCTGAATAGCGATATGAATGCACAAGAGTGCGACGCAACGAAGCTTAATAGATATTCTGCACCCTACTCCAAAAAAAATTGCTTTCTTTCTTTTATTTTCACACAAAAGACTAATTTTAAAACTAATCTATTGAACAGCAGAACCAAAAACCAACCGTATGAGAGGCGTTAACAGAGTAATGTTAATTGGTAACCTGGGAAAAGACCCCGATGTGCAACATCTTGAAGGAAACATCGGCGTTGCAAAATTTCCGCTTGCCACAACAGAAACTTACAAAGACAGATCGGGCAAATTAGTATCGCAAACAGAATGGCACACAGTAGTATTGTGGCGTGGTTTAGCTGAACTTGCTCAAAAGTATCTGCACAAAGGCAGCCTTATTTATGTTGAGGGTCGTTTGAGAACCCGCAGTTGGGAAGACAAAGAAGGCAACAAAAAATTTGCTACAGAGGTTGTTGGAGATAATCTCATCATGCTTGATAAAAGAGGCGAAGGCCATCACTTTCATGCAAACGGTGCAGAAGGTGGAATGGAAGGATATGCAGCAGAGGATGTGCCTCCTACACTGAGTGAAGGCTCTGAGAATCTTCCGTTTTAATATGCAGTGAGCGCTGCTCTATTTTTCATGAAAAAATGTTGAGTTGGACTATCACTCGGTCGTTCATAAATCAATTCTTTTATTTGCTGCCAATCCCCAGGGTACAACGGTACTGGTGATCTTATTACTGATTCTCCTGATATTCTCGTTCATCATTGCAGGAGCTGAAGTTGCTTTTTTTTCGTTGAGCTATAAAGATGTGAATCATCTGAAAACAAGGCAGGAATCGTCTTACAAACGAATTGTTGATCTTCTGGAGCACCCCAAAACTTTGTTGGGGTCCATGCTCATTGGAAATAGTCTTGTAAATATTGCAATCATTATCATCTCCAATCTGCTTATCGATGAACTATTCAGATTTAAATACGAGTGGGTTGAGTTTTTAGTAAAGGTGGCCTCGGTAACTTTTACACTTATTTTGTTTGGTGAGATCATGCCAAAAGTTATGGCCACGCAGAACAATATTCGTTTTGCGAAAGATGTGGGAGGATTAATTGAAGTGGTTTTCAGATTGTTTAAAGGGTTGAGTGGATGGATGGTGCGATATTCTGATATAATAGAAAGACGATTGGCTAAAAGAAGGAATGGATCTTATTCGCTGGAGGAATTAAATCAGGCGATCGATCTTACTACCGAAACAAATGCCAGTGATGAAGAGAAAAAAATATTGAAAGGTATTGTGAAGTTTGGAGAAATTTCAGTGAAGCAGGTAATGAAAGCCAGGATTGACGTTAATGGAATTGAATATGATACAACGTTCGCCGATCTCATACACCAGGTTGAAGAATTGCATTATAGCAGGTTGCCGGTGTACAAGGAAACTTTGGATGAAGTGTTGGGAGTAATTCATACTAAAGACCTGTTGCCTTACATTAACAATGATCCAAATTTTGATTGGCACAGATTATTGAGGCCTCCACTGTTTGTGCATGAGCAAAAGATGATCGAAGACCTGCTACAGGAATTTCGATTGAAGCGAATTCATTTTGCTGTGGTGGTAGATGAATTTGGCGGTACAAGTGGAATAATAACATTGGAAGATATTTTAGAAGAGATCATCGGTGAGATCAAAGATGAGTTTGATGAAGAAGAACTCAATTATATTAAGCTAGATGAACACAATTTTGTTTTTGAAGGTAAAATGGCAGTATCGGATGTATGTACAGTGATGCAGTTGCCGATAAATACATTTGACGAAGTGAAAGGTGAAAGTGATTCGTTGGCAGGATTGGTTTTAGAAGTGGCAGGTGAAATACCGAAGCTGGGCGACATTATCACTACCGGCGATTTTGATTTTACGATTTTAGAAGTGGAAAAGAACAGGCTTAACAAAATAAAAGTTACTATTAAAGTGTAGCGTGAGTAGTTTTGAAGAATGAAGAAAGTTCATAGACCATTGTCCATTGTCCATCGCCAATTGCCCATTGATTATCGCAGGATTTTTAAGCTTCTGGCTTTTGCTGTGGTCTATAGTTTTTCAGCTATGGTCTCCTCCTGCAACAGTCCGTTTACTCCAAAGCCCCGTGGTTATTTCAAGATCGATCTTCCTGAAAGGAAGTACCAGTTATATAATGAAGTTGGGTATCCTTATTCGTTTGAATACCCGGTGTATTCACAGGTTGTAAAAGACACTTTGTTCTTTGGACAGGAGACAGAGAATCCATGGTGGGTGAATATTGATTTTCCTTCTTTTAATGGGAAGATATATTTAAGTTACAAGCAAATTGGTCCGAACAGTTTAGATAAGCTGGTGAATGATGCATTTAATCTTACTAATAAACACAGCCAGAAAGCCCACTCTATTGAAGATTCTGCTATCATCAATCCCAATAAAGTGTATGGAATGTTTTTCAAAGTAGGAGGCGATGTAGCTACTGCCTATCAATTCTTCCTGACTGATTCAACGAAACATTTCATCCGTGGTGCATTATATTTTGAAGCAACACCCAACAAAGATTCCATTGGTGTGGTGAATGATTTTGTTGCAGAGGACATGAAGCATCTCATCAATACCTTCCGGTGGAAATAAAAAGCCACCCTGCAAAGGATGGCTCTAGCAAACACTGATGCTTTTCCCAACTCAAACATCAAGTGCATATCAGACGGCTGTCAATCCAAATTGTTACTCAATTATTATTCTTTGATCTTTTCCTAACTTTTGGCAGTGGTGCTCTTGAGAAACGCTCAAGTAATCTTTCTTGTTTTATTTCAGTAACGGGAGCTTCTTCAATTACCTTTTCTTTAACTTCTTTTGCTTCCGCAGAAACTGAGTTCGCTTCATTGACCGCTTCAGTTCCTGGTACTGCTGAAACTTTCTTTTTAGGTGGAGGTGGCGGAGGTATATCTTTCTTTATCACTTTGGGGGGCTGTATAGATGTATCTGTCTCTATAGCAGAGTTAACATTCTTATCATATTCAAGAGGCCCACGACTGTAATCTTCAAGCTCTATCTTTTTATTAAACAGATCCACGGCGATCACTTCTTCTTTATACAAATTCTTCAAAGTGCCTGCTTTTGAAGCGGTGGCATAATCAATACTTCCGATGATGGCTGATGTAGCCATCAAACCCATACAGGTGTACATGAGTGTTGCATGTTTCATAATTGCAGATTTAAATGGTGAAGGTTTTAAGATATTGTTTGCTCCTGCGGTAGATAAGGTATTCAGCTATCAAAAGATTTCCTGCTACACTTACCCAAAGGGATACTTCATAATTTGTGGTCAGCTCTACATCTAACAAATACAGCATGATATAATATGCCCGGAATGTAACAGCAGTCATAGCCATCGCATAACTTCTCATCATCCATATTTTGTGGGCCAGAACCTGCTTATTAAGAATAGTAGTAAATCCTTTCAATGTGAAGAAAAACCAGCTTAGCGCCATGAACATGAACAAGCATCTTTCTGCTATTGTTCCTTTGGCAAAAAAACTCATGTATAAGCCAGTAGGGGCGCCAATCAACAACACAACCATCACATAAATTCTTCCGCTCCAAATGTGAATGGCCTTCCTTTTTTTAAGCAAATAAGAAGAGAATTGAATAAGCGATGTTCCAATGCAAAACATTCCTGCGAAAATGTGCAGGTAAAAGCTCCATGAATACATTGGCTTAAGAAACAATACCGCCCTTTCCTGTATAAATGAAAAATCTTTACTGAAGCTGAAATATGGAATAGTGTTCTTTATGAGCAGTATGCTAAAGAATGCAACCGGGAGCCAAAAGAAAATGAACAGAGAAATGCTTCTCATTCTTTGCAGCGTGTGCATTCGGGAATTCATATACAGCGGTTTGGAGCTATGAGATTCTTTGCATATATAATTACACAAACGGGTTTGTTACTTGTTTGTTAAAGGGATTAGCCTGTATGGTTGGCTGTAGCATATTATCTTCGCGACATGATTGCGATAGACAATAAACTGATTAGTGACGAAGTGGTGGAGGCCAAATTTGTTTGTGATCTGAATAAGTGCAAAGGAGCTTGCTGTGAAGATGGTGATGCGGGAGCCCCGTTGGAAAAATGGGAGTTGGAGAAACTTAATGAGTACTACCCAATCATTGAGCAATACATGACCGAAGAGGGCAAGAAAGAAATAAAACGGCAGGGTAAATATTATTACGATATTGAATTCGGCTGGGTAACGCCTACTATAGATGGTGGGCTTTGCGCTTACGGACAAAAAGATGAATTCGGGATCATCAAGTGTGGCATCGAACAGGCTTATTTAGATGGCAAGCTCGATTGGAAAAAGCCGATCAGTTGTCATTTGTTTCCTATCAAGATCTCACAAAGCAAGCAAGATCCTGATATGGAATATGTGAATTATGAGCCGAGAGAAGATATTTGTAAGCCAGCTTGTGCGTTTGGTAAGAAGTTGAAAGTACCGGTTTACCAATTTTTGAAAGAAGCGATCATTCGCAAATACGGGCAGGAGTTCTATGATACACTTGCTGCGACTGCAAATCATTTGCAGGCAGTGAAGCGAGGTATGTGAGCCGAACCGTCAGCAGTGAGCGATAAGTAGTCAGCAACAGCCGTATTAAACGAAGTAGAAAGTTTGAATTCATTTTAAAACCTGAAACTTGGTTACTGATAGCTGATCGCAGATAGCTCAATAAAGTTCTGAACGTACAAGTGAGTGACACAACAGGCGATGAGTAAAGCGAGATAGCTCGCCCAACAAAACAAAACTGCAATGAGTGAACATTCTTCATCATTTTTAGCAAAGAGTACCATTAAAGCACATGATCTTGAGCACAGGAGAAAGATCAATTTCAATATTGGAAAGTACAATGCAACTGTTCCTGTTGGTAAAGAGCAGTTCAGCGATGTGATGCTGGCCAGGCAAAAAGCGAAGCAGGTGAAATGGAAGGCCATTGAACAATTAGACAAATACCTTGAGCAGTTTGAGATCAACATTACCAAGCGTGGCGCAAAAGTGATATGGGCAGAAACTGCAGAAGATGCTTTAGCGGAAATCGGGAAGATCTGCAAAGAAAAGAATTGTAAAACACTCGTGAAGAGCAAGAGTATGGTTACGGAAGAAATTCACCTGAACCATTACCTTGAGGCAAACGGAATTGAGAGCGTTGAAACTGATCTTGGAGAATACATCCAGCAGTTACATGGAGAGCCGCCTTATCATATTGTTACGCCGGCGATGCATAAGAGCAAGGAAGATGTGGCTAAATTATTTGCTGAGAAATTTGGAACTGATCCTAAAGCTACACCGGAGCAGATTACATTGCTTGCAAGAGAGCAGCTAAGAGAAAAATATGTATCTGCAGAGGTTGGTGTAACCGGGGCGAATTTTATCATCAGCGATATTGGCGGAATTGCAATAACGGAAAATGAAGGTAATGGCAGGCTAAGTTGTGCCTGGCCTAAAACTCATATTGTAATTACAGGAATAGAAAAGGTAATTCCTTCTATTAATGATCTTTCATTGTTCTGGCCTTTGCTTTCAACGTTTGGAACCGGGCAACGAGTAACAGTTTATAATTCTATTCTCACAGGTCCGCGGCAGTCTAATGAGATCGATGGGCCGTTAGAAATGTATGTGATACTTCTTGATAATGGCAGAACCAAAGCTTTAGAAAATCCTTCAACAAGAGAATCATTATACTGCATCCGGTGTGGTGCTTGTTTGAATGCCTGTCCTGTTTATAAAAATATTGGAGGCCATACTTACGAAACAACTTACAGTGGCCCCATAGGCAGCGTGATCACTCCGCATTTTAAAGGAATGCAGGAGTTTAAGCACCTGAGCTATGCATCTTCATTGTGTGGGAATTGCACTGAAGTTTGTCCGGTGAGGATCAACCTTCACGAAATGTTACTTGAGAATAGAAGGGAAGCTGTAAGTGATGGGTACAGTACCTTAAGTGAAAGGATTGCGTGGAAAATTTGGAAGAAAGGAAGCTTAAGCAGGAAGATGATGAATAAAGGGAATGGAAAGATGAAGAACTGGATGGTAAATAAAATGTTTAAGGGATGGACAAGACATAGAGCTGATCTTGATTTCAGCCAAAAGACTTTCAATGAAATGTGGGAAGATTTTAGATCGGATCTGTAATGATTGTTTATACAGAACAGATAACCCCACGGTTTCAATACATTCTTGAAACATTATTAAGTAAGCATTTTGATGCAATAAGATTTACTACTTCTGCGGACGAGTTTATTTCTTCTTCGTCAGCTAAGATGTGTTACGCTCAAAAGAAGTTCTCCGATAGTGAGTTTCATATTCAGCCATTTGGATTATTGAACCAGGAGGGCATCAAAACGCAAGATCAAAATTGTTTTGACTGGAACGGGTTGAAGGTCTTCTTCAAAACAAATGGTGATATTCCCTTTGATATTTTTTCTGCAGCCTTTTACTTGGTGAGTCGTTATGAAGAATACCTGCCGCATCAGAAAGATACCTACGGAAGATATGCTCATATAAATGCAGTAGCTTTTAAAGAAGATTTCCTGCATTTGCCGTTAGTTGATCTTTGGGTTGATCAACTGTTGATCTTGTTGAAGAATAAATTTCCTGCACTTTCTATCAAGGACACTCAGTTTATATTTATACCCACTTATGATATTGATATTGCTTTTAAATATCATGGTAAGGGAAAGGGGAGAACTGCTGGAAAAATAGTGCAATCAATATTCAGAGGTGATATTGCTGAGGTTAAGCAGGTACGAAAAGTCTTGTCAGGAAAACAAGCTGATCCATTTGATGTGTTTGACTGGTTAGATGAATTGCATGTTGAGCATAACATGAGAGCCGTTTATTTCTTTCTACTTGCAAAATCCAGAAGTGAGTACGATAGAAATACTTCTTCTAAGTCTGCTGTTTTACAAAAGCTGATTCATCGCTTATCTAAAAAATATAGAATAGGTATACATCCCTCATGGCTTAGTTATTCAGATGAGAGATTATTGATACAGGAAAAAAAGTTCTTACAGAAGTTGATTCAGGAAGAAGTAGCGTCATCGCGGCAGCATTACGTGCAGTTTTCTTTACCACAAACTTTCAGAGAACTGATCGCAGCTGGTATCACTGATGATTACTCAATGGGATACGGAAGCATCAATGGGTTCAGGGCTTCTTATGCTAAATCTTTTTATTGGTATGACCTGTTGAAGGAGGAGCAAACCAATTTGATGCTTCATCCATTCTGTTACATGGAGGCTAACTCTTTGTTTGAGCAAAAGATTTCTGTTGAAGAGGCTGCGGAAGAGTTGCAGCAATATTTCAATATAGTAAAGCAGGTTCATGGTGAACTCATCACGATTTTTCACAATCATTTTCTCACTGAAGAAGAAAATTGTAAACCCTGGAGAAATATGTATGCTGAATTTTTGCAACGTAATTTTAATAGCGGTACTAAAAAGCTGAATAGAGAACAAAGCGTACAAGTGAGTGACACAACGGAAGATGATTAAAGTTATGCAGCAGGCTACATTTCTTTCTCAACCGGTATAGTAGTGGCTTTTTCTTTCATGCTGTGATTAACTAAGTACACACCTGCAAGAGTGATGATCGTTCCGATCAAAAGGTCGATTGTTAGTTGTTCTGACAGAATAATTGCACCGATCACCATTGCTATTATCGGGTTGATATATGCATACAAAGAAGAAATAGCTGCAGGCAAATGTTTTAATGAATAAATGAAGCAGACAAAAGCAGTGCATGAGCCGGCTAATATCAGGTAAGCCATGGCGCCCCATGATTCGATGGGTATTGTACTTACGGGAATATGATTCCTGGTTAATAATGCGAACGTATAAATTACAGGTCCGCTCATAAGCATTTGCCATCCCATTCCGTAATATGGATTGATCTTGATCTTCTTCCTCGCTACTAAAATGGTTCCGAGACTCCATGAAAATGTTGCGATCAATCCCAACACTACGCCGAATAGGTAATTATCCGGTTGATGATGAAATGCGTTATCGTAAAATACAAATCCTATCCCGGCAATCCCCAGTAGCAAGCCAATAAACGTGAGCGGCTTCACTTTGGTTTTGAAAAAAATCATTTCTATGATAACAACAAACAAAGGATATAAAGCTCCTATTAAAGCACCAAGTCCACTGGAGATGTACATGATGCTCCATGTACTGAGGCCATTTGCAATTATCAATAAGAAAATAGCGATTACAAAAAGAGATCTGAGTTGAGAAAAGCTTGGGAGCGATTCGCCTTTGGAAATAAAAAAAGCAATAAAAATCACACCCGCAAGAAACTGCCTGATGCCGGAAAGCTGCAGCCCTGGTATAAACTGAACAGCATATTTGCTGGCAACCCAGGTGCTTCCCCAGATGAAACTGGTTGCAGCCAGTGCCAGGTACGCTTTATTTTTTGATGATGATGCCAAAGAGATATAAAGCTATTGTGATTAATGCCTAAAATGCCTCATTGCTGTCAGAATCATTACCAGGTTATTCTGTATACAATAATCTATACTGTCTTTGTCCCTGATTGATCCTCCGGGCTGAATAAAAGCTTCTATTCCTTCAGCGTGAGCAATCGTTACACAGTCGTTAAATGGAAAAAAAGCATCACTTGCCAGCACTGCACCATCGAGGGTAAAATTAAATTGTTTAGCTTTTTCAATTGCATGGCGTAGGGCATCTATCCTGCTGGTTTGCCCGCAGCCTTTTCCAACCAATTGTTTATTCTTCACTAATGCAATGGCGTTGCTCTTTAAATGCTTACAAACAAGATTAGCAAACTCGAGATCTTCTTTTTCAGCCTCTGAACTTGTTCTTCCGCCTGTTTCATTCCATTCATTATAATTCCCTTCATCTTTGTTCTGCATTAAAGTTCCATTCAACAAAGATTTGTATTGCTTATAGGTTCCTTCCGGTGATTTATTTAACTGCAGCAGTATCCTGTTCTTTTTACTTTGCAGTATTTCCAGTGCATCTGCATCGAAGTTTTCGGCAATCAAAACTTCAAAGAATATCTCGTTGATCGCTTTTGCTGTGATTGCATCTATGGTGTCATTAGTAACCAATACTCCACCGAAAGCACTTTCAGGGTCTCCTGCCAGCGCAGCAATCCAACTTTCTTTTACAGTCGACCTTGCTGCAATACCACATACATTGGTATGTTTGATAATGGCAAAAGTGGTATAGGAAAACTCATTGATCAATTGGACAGCAGCATCAACATCTACGAGGTTGTTATACGAAAGCTCTTTACCATGCAATTGATTGAACACATTGGAGAGTTCACCAAAGAAAGTAGCTTGTTGATGAGGATTCTCACCGTACCGTAGAACTTTCGTTTGGCCTTTAGATACAGTCTCTAATGGTGTTACGGGATTAAAGTAATTGCTGATAGCAATGTCATAATACATTACCACTTCGAAAGCTCTTGCGGCAAACTGCTTTCGCTGATCGAGTGTTGTATTTCCTCTTTGTTCTTCTAATAATTGTAGTAAATGGCTGTATTGATCTTTTTCTGCAACAACTAAAACATCTCTATGATTCTTAGCAGCAGCTCTTATCATACTTGGTCCGCCAATATCAATTTTTTCAATGATAGCAGATTCTTCTTTTGTGTTTCTGAGTGTTTCTTCGAAAGGGTATAAGTCAACGATCACAAGATCGATATGAGGGATGTTGTATTGATCCATTTCATTAAGATCCTGTGGCTCCGCTCTTCTTCCTAAAATACCACCGAATATAACGGGGTGTAAGGTTTTTACTCTTCCGCCCAATATGGAAGGATATGTTGTGAGACTTTCGACTGCAATGCAGGGTATATCGGTTTCCTGGAGAAATTTTTGGGTTCCGCCGGTTGAATAGATGGTGATCCCAAGATCATGAAGCTTTCTGCCAATCACATCAATTCCATCTTTATAGAATACAGAAATAAGTGCAGACTGAATTTTCTTTTGCATTACAAGCTGTTGATTGTTCACAGATGATTGTTCATTGACGAGCTGCTATGAGCTATGCACCATGAACCCATTAAAGATCCATTTCAAAAGCACCTTGCTCGGGTACTGAATGGTGCGGCAAATGTAGGCTGTCGCAATCTTTTTTCCAGAGCCGAATTTTCCAGAGAGGATTAGAGGCGTCAAATACAATGAGCTTGCAGTCGTAGTGCCTTAGCAGTTGGTTGATATAAAGTCTTGGATTTTTGGTGATGATTATTACATCAGCCGGTTTTTTCTGACTAGGCACGCCGTGAGGAAGTGCCTGATCAACGATCACAACTTTTTTACTGGTACTAAGGATCAGATTTCTTTCAATGGAGATCGATCTCAACAACCCTGTGCTGATCCTGTTTGCGATCCTGGAAGGCTTTAAGTGAAAGTTTCTCAGGAAACTGTCTTCCAGTAAAGAAGAGTCTCCCATGAAAGAATAACTGTTACCCTCCACTACATCAATGGCTGTGTGCTTCGGAACATTGTAAACGATGATCTTACGTTGCTCCTGTGATTTAATGATGTCAATGCTTCTCAGCCCTAAATAAAATGTAAAAGCTATGCAGCTCCAATACAATAGCAACCTCTTTTTGTGAATGACCCAAATCGATCCCAGTAAAATTGCAGCACTGATAAATAATATTTGAGGCATGCTTATGTATATACCATCTGTTACCGCATAAGGAATGCGATCTGCTCGTTCAATGAAAGTATTCATCAGCCATAATAGCCATTCAATAGCTTTACCTGTAGGCGTAGCGATTATCGGAATGAAGCTTACAACCAATAAAAAGATCTCCGCAAATAAGATTATACCTGACAATGGTACTATGATGAGGTTGGTAAACAGAAAGAAATTAGGAAATTGATGGAAGTGATACAATACCAATGGTAATGTAAACACCTGTGCTGATAGAGTTATTGCATTTAACTGCCACAGGATCTTAAGGAGCTTATTACGGAAGTAAAATAAATTGAGAATATGTTTTTGAAATACGACTATCCCTAGCACCGCACCAAAGGATAATTGAAAGCCTACATCCCATAAATAAAAAGGGTCGATGATTAACAAAAGAAATGCAGTAACCGCCAGCGTATTATAAATTGAAGTTCGTTTAGAAAGACTTTCTCCCAGGATGATACAAGTAAACATTATCGCAGAGCGAAGTATGGAAGGCGTATTGCCTGCTATAAATGTAAACAGCCACAATACAATTAAAATCGTAAGAGGTTGAATGAACCTATTCCATTTCAATTTCTTAACCAAATTGAAGATCCACAGTAGCATTCCATATATCATTCCCAGGTGTAATCCACTTATGGCAATGATATGCACTACGCCGGCATTACTGTAGGATTGAACAAGCTCAATGTCAAGATCATCCCTGTAACCTATCAGTAATGCTTCAGCAACACTCAGTTCCTGTTTAGATTTAATGTATGTTCTTAATATTGTAAGAACTTTTTCTCTCGAATTTAATACGAAGGATCTGAACCAATTTCTGTTCTCTTCGTTCAAAACATGATAATCTTTTGGTGTAACAAAAGCCTGATAATATATACCTTGGAATGAGCAATATTGTTTGTAGTTAAATGCTCCGGGATTTCCTGAGTTGGAGATTGGTTGTAACGAATTACATAGTATCAGTTGTGATCCGTATTCAAGTTTTGGGTGGAGACTGTCTTTTTTAAAATAAAGTAGCATATGGCCAGTTACAGGAATAATGATATTATCATTAGCCACAGCTTCAATCTTCGCAATCGCTTTGTAAGAACGTGGTTTTTTCACAAGCGGTTCCTGTATGGTAACAATCACTTTATACCCGGGCATATAATTTTTACCGATCCAATCTGCTTTGTTTTTGAGATTCCGTTCATTACACAATAAAGCTCCTAAGCAGCATATCAAAAGATAAAAGCCTAAGCCGAATATCCATTGGTGAATAAATAATCTGGAAGTCGTAAATAGTTTAGAAGTAATGATGAACGAGAGCCCTGCTAAACCGATAGGAACCAAGATAAACATAGGCAGCCTGAGATAGTATTGGCAAATAATGCCAGTGATAAAGGGGAGTAGTAATCTTAAAAAAGGTATTCTTTTCCAAAAGGGTATACCAAAATTGAACATTCATAAATGTAATTGTAGTTTCTGGGCGTCGCTTTCCTTCATCAGCTAACCGCTATTTTTTTAATCTGTATTTCTCATTTTCATGTACGTTTGCACAATCCCAAAAAAATGAGCCATACACTGCAGTTAAATGAATCTATCCCTTCAGAAAAAAAGAAGATCATTGTTTTAGGAAGCGGCCCCAACCGCATTGGTCAAGGTATTGAATTTGATTATTGTTGTGTTCACGGATTGTTGGCAATCAAAGAATGTGGTTACGAAGCTATAATGGTGAATTGTAATCCCGAAACTGTTTCCACTGATTTTGACATGGCCGACAAACTTTATTTTGAACCGGTGTATTGGGAGCATCTGTGGGAGATAATCGAGTTGGAAAAACCCGATGGTGTAATTGTTCAGCTCGGTGGACAAACAGCACTGAAGCTTGCTAAGCGTTTAAATGCAAGAGGTATCAGGATAGTGGGTACCAGCTTCGACGATATGGACATTGCAGAAGATCGTGGACGGTTCAGCGATCTGCTGAAGGAACTGGAAATTCCTTATCCCGAATACGGCACGGCATATACGGCAGATGAGGCGATTGAAGTAGCGAATAAAGTGGGTTACCCTGTTCTCGTTCGCCCTAGCTATGTATTAGGTGGACAAAGAATGAGAATTGTGATCAATGATGATGAAGTGGAGAAAGCGGTGATCAGTTTGCTAAAGCACATTCCTGATAATAAAATATTAATAGATCATTTTTTAGATCGTTGCCAGGAGGCAGAAATTGATGCCATATTTGATGGGGAGAATTTTCATGTAATGGGAGTTATGGAGCACATTGAACCGGCAGGCATTCATAGTGGTGATTCAAATGCCGTGCTTCCCGCTTTTAACCTTACACCTCTTGTGGTTGAGACTATGGAATCGCATGCAGAGAAAATTGCGAGAGCCTTGAACATAAAAGGGCTTATTAATATCCAGTTTGCGATCAAAGATGGAAAAGTGTATGTGATAGAAGCAAATCCAAGAGCTTCGAGAACAACTCCTTTTATTGCTAAAGCTTACGGCATTCCATATTTGAATATTGCTACCAAAGTAATGTTAGGTGCAGCCAAACTTACAGATTTCAAAATGCAGAAAAAGCTGGAAGGTTATGCTATAAAAGAACCTGTATTCAGCTTTGAAAAATTCCCTGGTGTAAGTAAGGAGTTAGGCCCTGAAATGAAAAGCACCGGAGAGGCAATTCGTTTTATCAAGGACTTACGAGATCCTTATTTCCGCCAGTTATATAAAGAAAGAAGCATGCATTTAAGTAAGTAGCATCTTACCTCAATAGGCTTACAGATCCATGCCTTTTATGCGTTTCCTTATCTATATTATTTATTAACTCTAATACCCAGTAGTAAGTACCAACAGGCATAGGTTTTCCATTCTTTTCTCCATTCCAATAATGCAAAGGATCTTTTGTCTCAAATACCAATCTTCCCCAACGATCAAAAACCCGGAATACTTTTATAGTCACATCACCACTCATCACGACCTTAAATTGATCATTGATGTTATCGTTATTAGGCGAAAATGCATTCGGGTAAGTAATAATTGGAATTCTTGGAATGGTAACAGTAGCAATCACCGGTTGTATAGAGGCGCACCCTGTTGATGAGTCAAATCCTTTAATATACAAAGTGTCATTTTTTTTGATAGCTAACGGATCTTTTACAGGGTCTGTTGCCAATGAATCTTCCCAATAACTGTATGCCAACCCCGTTGCGGGATAAGCAGAGCGGGTAATATCAACAGTATAAGGGATTAATACTGCTGGAGGATTGAAAACGGTAAAAGAAGGAAGGGGCTTGATAGTAATGTTGATTGGTTTAATAAAATTGCAGCCTTCAGGCGTTGTTCCCTTGATGTAATAAACGCCGGCCGGAGCGGTTTTCTTAGGGTTAGCAATAGGTATTGTACCTGCACCATCCTTCCAATAACTAAATGTGAATATGGAAGAACTGCCTACCGTAGCCAACTCACTCGTCAAATCTGCATCGCCACATCCCGTGATTAGATTTGTTCTGAGGTCATCTCCGGTTCTTATGCTAACAGTTACAGGTAAAATTTTTGTGCAGGCTACCCCTCGTGCATTGATATAATAAATGCCGGGCTCCGCAACAGAAGAAGCATTCGTTAATGGCAGGGAAGTATTTGCGTCTTTCCAATAAGAATAAGTTATCCCCGATTGACTCGTTGATATGATAGAGGGAGCAGTAAGATCAACTGTGTTGGGAAAACACACGGGAGTTGGATCATTCACCTGAATACTCATATCCCCAAAAGTGACTGCAATGGACTTTATTTCAGTACATCCGGATGCATTTATTGCTTTTATGTAATAGGTTCCTGTGGTGGTTACATTTTCCGGCGTGAGCATGAAATCCAATGTGGTAGCGTCTGTAAAGTAACTGTATATAAGTCCGGGAGTGCTACCTGGTTTTATTGCATCACTGGTGAGATTCGCGGGATTTCCAACACAGGCCCTGAGTGTATCGAGCAGATTAAACTGAAATGCATCCGGAGACAACTTGATGGTAGTATACAAAGTATCTAAACATCCTGCTCCGGGGTAAGGCTCAATAACCAACGCATATTGAGTGCCCGAAGGAGGTATGGGGTTTAACTGTAAGATATTACTTGTACCAAGCACAGTACTATAATCGATAGGATACCATTTGTAACTCTGGAAACCATACGGGCCGGTTAAGGTCATTGATGTACTTCCATTGCAAAAAACATTCCCGGTGATGGGTGAGAGGCAGTTCTGATTAACATCAACATAAGCGTAGCCAAAATGCCCACCTCTTGAACAATCGTTAACGGTAAATTCTAGCGTGATTGTTTTTCCTGCACAATTATTAAGCTTTACTGTTACTTGGCTCCATGTTTTATAAAAAACCAAAGGATCTATCGGTGATTGTGCAAAACCCGGTAAGCCAGATGAAGCGATATATTCGAAAGAGCCACAAGTTAGATAAATGCCTTCTGTTGCATCTAAAACCCTTGTCACGAATTTTGGCTGTTCAGCGGGAGCATGCCCCGGGTCCTGAAATACAACAGCATAATTATAGGTGATGCTATATTCGTTTAATCCCGCCGGAATTGTAAAAGTATAACTTACACGGTCGGCTTGCGATTGCGAAAAAGAGTTGCCGATCTTAACCGAATAATTTCCTCCGTTGGGGCTGCTC
>JAEZDC010000054.1 GCA_023429825.1 Bacteroidota bacterium
TAAATAAAGTCTCACTATAATTGGAGAAGCCCTCATGTACCCACATGTCTGCAATATCTTTTGTGGTGATATTGTTCGCAAACCATTCATGTCCTGCCTCATGGATAATGATAAAATCCCACTTAAGTCCCCAACCTGTACTACTTAGATCTTTTCCAAGATATCCGTTCATATACTTGTTTCCATAGGCAACTGCACTCTGGTGCTCCATCCCAAGATGTGGTGATTCTACCAGCTTAAATCCATCTTCATAAAAAGGATAAGGACCGAACCAATGCTCAAATGCTTTTAGCATCGGCTTCACCTGCTCGAATTGTTTTTTGGCTTTGTCCAGGTTGTAGTCAAGCACCCAGTAACTGAGATCAAGTTTTCCTTTCTCGCCTTCATAGGACTCAGTAAAGTTTACATACTTACCTATGTATGGAATGATATTATAACTGTTGATAGGATTTTTTACTTCCCATGTATAAGAATGCAATTTGGAATTTGAAATTTGCGATTTGGATATCAGCCTGCCATTACCCACAGCTATTAAGGTATCAGGAACGATCATCGTTAACGAGGCCCCATTATCCGGCTCATCACTCTGGTGATCTTTACAGGGAAACCATGCACTCGCTCCCAATCCTTGCACTGCAGCGCTCATCCATGGCCTGCCTTGTGCATCTTTTCTCCATATCCAACCACCATCCCAGGGTGGACGAAGTGCTTCTCTGGGTTTGCCGTGGTAGTAGATCGTTAAACTGTCACTTACCATGCTTCTGGCAGATTTAGGCATTTCGACAATACAAACATTTCCACTTTGAGCAAAAGTTAAATATTCGGAAACGTCTTTTTTAAAATGATTTGATTTTTGTACTCCGTCAGCTATACCTTCTATGGTATATCTTTGCACAACACTGTCAATAACTAAAGGAGACTGGAGATCGATCTGCATCTTAAGATTCCAGTTTTTAAAATTGTCCTTCAGGTATTTTGGATCCAATAAATTTTTATACTTCAGCACAACTTTGCCTTGGATTTCTTTAGAAGTATAGTCGGGCTTCACCTCAACATCATACCTCAACACATTCCACCAATCCCTGTTTTCGTTCAGACTACCACGTAGCGTATCTGCTTTAGTGAACTGGTATTTTTTTTCACCTAACTGTGCATTTGTTACAAATGATAACCCTAAAATGCCAAGAAGAAATATATACTGCTTCATGTTTTAAAAATACTGTATTCAGCAACAAGCTACACAGAAGTTTGATAAAAGGAACAGCCAGCCTTGTTAAAGACTGGCTGTTATAAACTATAAGATATTCTTATTTGCTATCGGCTGCTTTATCCTTCGCAGGATTCAATAAGGCCTGTACCCCATCCAGTTTAGCAATGTACACGCTTCTGCCATGTGTTCCCAGCACTATCTCATTTTCTCTTTGTTGAATTACAATATCATGCACAGGAACGCTCTTTGGTAAACCTTTACTCCACATCATAAAGTTATTGCCCTGCGTAGTGCTTACATAAACACCGCCATCTGTACCTACGTAAATGATATTCTCATTTTTTGGATCTTCCTTCACTACATTGATCGGTTCTGCCGGAAGATCTTTTCCAATTTGTCTCCATGTGTTTCCGTAATCATCACTTACATATAAATACGGAGTGAAATCATCATAACGATATCCATTCAATGTTGCATATACTCTCCCTTCTTTGAAAGCAGATGCAGTAACACGGCTCACCCAAAGACCTTTAGGAAGTTTATCAGAGATCTTCGTCCAGCTGTAACCACCATCTTTGGTAATATGAATGTTTCCATCATCAGTGCCTACGTAGATCAAACCGAAACGTAATGGTGATTCATCGATCGTAGTGGTAGTTCCATAAGGTACAGAACCTTTCCTATCGCCATTGCTAAGATCACCACTCATTAAGATCATCGTATCTCCTTTGTTCAATGAGCGATGAAACTTGTTACTACCGAAATAAATCACATCCGGTTGGTGACGACTTAAATGTATAGGTGACTGCCAGTTAAAACGATATGGAAATTCGCCTAAGAAATGCAGAGGCCTGATGCTTCTTCTTCCCTCCAACGTAGCCCTGTTCACTCTTGAATAAGAACCGAACTGTGAACCTAGATAAGTAGTTACATTATCTCTTGGGTCTACCTGCACCTGCATTCCGTCTCCGCCACCAATGGGTTTTTCTATTGGCAAACTCCATTTAGGAGAATAGTTTCTGGGTAATACTGACGGAAAATACCAAACACCGTTATCCTGTAAACCTCCGTATACATTGTATGGTCTTGCATTGTCTGTAGTGATCGCATAGAATTGTCCAACCGGTGGCGTATTGGCATGGAACCAAACTTCACCATCATCATACGTAATGTTTACGCCACCATCATTTCCATTGATCATGTGAGAGTCTTTCTTTGGATTGATCCATAATGCATGATGATCGGAATGCACATTGCCTTTATCCATCGATTTCCATGTCTTTCCACCATCAGTTGAAAGCATAGCATCCAAACCAATCGTCACTACTTTGTTTTCATTGGTGGGAGATACATAGATCTTTGCGAAGTAATATCCGTAAGAAAAGAAGATCGGTATCTCTTTCTCATTCGTTTTCCTCCAGCTAGCTCCGGCATCATCGCTTCTGTACACTTCGCAGCCAATAGGATTTGTTTCAAAGCCGGTATTCACATTCAGGAAATCGTACATAGCAGTTGCAGAAACTTTTCCTGTAGCCACCATCTCTTTTACTTGTTTGGCAGTATATCGGCGGCTCATGCCGTTATCTCTTAAGAATGTGTCCAGTTTTTTATCATCCAGTTTTGCGAAATCTTCTTTCGTCATATTCTGAAATATCTTCAACTGGTACTTGCTCGTATCTCTTCTGCCAGTATCTGGCTTGTTTTGTTGATTGTCTACAACAATATATACAGTCGAAGGTTTTGAAGGAGCCACCGCAATACCCATTCTTCCTACTACATCACCTGTTGGTAATCCATTGGTGAGTTGCTTCCAGGTCTCTCCGCCGTCAGTGCTCTTGTACAGGCCACTTGTTTTACCTGCCGGAGTGAACTCCCATGCTCTTCTTGTTTTGTACCACATGGCTGCATAGAGTTCATTTGGATTGGTTGGATTGATCTCCATCTCTACTGCACCGGTGTTATCATCAACACTTAAAGTTTGTTTCCAGTTCTTACCTCCATCAGTGGTTTTATACACACCTCTTTCTTTGTTGGGAGAATACAAATGACCAAGCACTGCAACCCATGCAGTGTTTGGATCAGTTGGATGTAATTGGATCTTACCTATATGATGACTTTCAGGAAGACCAAGGTACTCCCAGTTTTTCCCATTGTTAGTTGATTTGTACACACCAATTCCGCTATAGGAAGAACGGCTACTGTTCACTTCACCTGTACCTACCCAAATCGTTCTTGTCTTCCAATCAACAGCGATATCACCAATACCGATCACATCTTCACTGTCGAAAATTGAATTGAAGCTGAGGCCATTATTCGTTGTATGCCACAAACCACCTGTAGCGTATGCTACATAAAATTCCGTAGGATCATTTGGATTGGCTTCAATATCGTCAACACGTCCGCTCATTGCTGTAGGGCCTATGTTTCTAAAAGCAATGTTGTTAACCTGCGATGCCTGTTCAAGTACTTTTCTTTGCTGCAAGCCCTTGAGCCTGTCAGCTGCAGAAGTTGGTTTTACCTGTGCTAATGCTGTAATTGCAGTGAAGGATGCAATAAGCAGAAGAATGTTTCTCATGCGTTTTGTTTTGATGGTCAAATAAGTCATTGGGTCGATCAGTCATTAAGTCAATGATTGAAGCGAGTTTAGAATGGATGAAGTCAATAAATGACTTGATGTCCAATGACTTCACTGACTTCCTTACTTAATGACTTCTTTAACAGCTTTACCGTTAATTTCGAGGGACTAATTTACATGTTATGCGTTGGCTGTGTATCATTCTTTTATTTATTTCTACCGATGTTTTTGCCCAGTGCAAGACCTTTAAAATAGGAGTGAAGGGCGATACGCTCAATTGCACGGATATGAATGGTAACAAAAAAGGTAAATGGATCAACCGGTTTGAAAGTGTGCGTGGAGAACCTGGATACGAAGAAGAAGGTCTGTATGCAGATGGAAAGAAAGAAGGTATCTGGAGAGTGTATACTTTAGATGGGGATCTCTTTGCGATGGAAAGATATCGCTGGGGAAATAAAGATGGGTTGAGCCAGTATTACAATATTGCCGGAATTACAAGAGAGGAGAGTTGGAGAGCGGTGAATCCTGCAGATCCATGGGATACGGTTGAGGTGATAGATCCGATCGATCCGAAAAAAGTGGAGATGAAGCGCATTCGTTTGGAAGGCACTTCTTTGAAACATGGTACCTGGAAATATTATGAACCCGGCACCGGTGCAGTAGCAAGAACAGAAAAATGGTTTTTAGGTAAGATAGATGACGGCAATGCAACAGCAGGAGCGAATGCGGTGAGTATTACAAAAACCACTGGCAGTGATACAACCGCAGCTAAGCCCAAAGTAAAACCGAAAGAGGTGTTGGAGTTTGAAAAGAAGAATGCAGGTAAGAAAAAGGTGAAGGTGAGGGATGGAAGAACGGGTGGGTAAGTTCAACTAAGCTGTTATAACATTCAACTAGCCTGTTTCAAAAGTCAACCAGGTACTTTCAAATTGCAACTAGCTTGTTTGAAAAGTCGAGTAGACACTTTCAAATTGCAACTAGGCTATTTTAAAAGTCAAGTAGGCACTTTTAAATTTCAACTAGCCTGTTTTAAAAGTCAAGTAGGCACTTTCAAATGGTAACTAGGCTATTTTAAAAGTCAAGTAAGCACTTTTAATTTTCGACTAACCTGTTTTCAAAGTCAAGTAGACACTTTTAAATTTCAACTAGCCTGTTTTCAAAGTCAAGTAGGCACTTTTAAACTGCGAATAAGCTGTTTTAAAAGTCAAATAGGCATTTTTGGTATCCTTTAAGCAGTTTGAAGTAGTTTAAACCTGCTATTTAAGTTTTTTCTTAAACCACTCTCTGAAATACAACAATTGATACTTCACCGCGTTGCCCCAATAATTCCAGCTATGACCTCCTGGTCTTTCAATATAATCATGCGGGATTTTCAATGACAACATCTTTTGATGCATTGCCCGGTTGAGCTTAATAAATGTATCATCTACGCCGCAATCGATCATAATGCCAAGTGAATCTTTGGCAGAAACCGTCTCAACTAAATTCACCACACTCCAGTCTTTATAATATTTTTTGTTGGTGATGGTATCTCCAAGCCGCTGCATCAGGTCATACATTTTCGAAGTATACATTACATCCATTACGCCACTCATACTACCGCAGGCACTGAATACATCTTTGTGACGAAAGGCTAAGAATAAAGCGCCGTGTCCACCCATACTCAGGCCGGTGATCGCTCTTGCATTTTTGTTGGAAATGGTTTTATAGGTTGAATCAATATGTTGTACCAATTCAGTAGCAGTAAAAGTTTCATATCGAAACTTAGGATCAACCGGGCTGTCAAAATACCAACTGCTCCATGCACCATCAGGACACACTATGATGAAATTATTTTGCGTAGCATGATCTTGCATCGCTGGCACAAGCTTCACCCAATTATCATAGGCACCGGCGTAGCCATGAAGTAAATAAACCACAGGCAACCTCTCTTTTGATTTCTTATAATGCTTAGGGGTGATCACAACAGTTTTGATCTGCTTCTGCATAGAAACGCTGAAGACTTGTATCGTATCAACTGCAGAAAAACATAGTGTACTTATGAAAACAAGGACGAACGTAACGATGAATTTCATTTCGCAATTTTATCCGTACAATATTAGATGATTAATTAAGAAAGCGGCTCTTCACATCAGGGCTGGGCATCATGCAGGCTTCTTTCTTTCCAAACCAGCGATACCTGTTTTTAGCGATCAGGCTGTATCCTGCATCCC